>JAISQC010000058.1 GCA_031274465.1 Synergistaceae bacterium
CTCATCGTGATAGCGTCCGGCATGGAAGTGAAGCCTGCTGACAGCGGCGCGTACAGGTATCATTCGTGGGAGGCGGTGAAAAATCTCTACGACTACACCAACAGGAAAAACCCGGATCACCTGCGAGTCACCACCATGAGGTATAAGAGGTCGAGCGCAGACCCGTCGAAGAGAGTCCGCGCATACGACAAAGTCGGTCTCGACAAGCCAATCCGCACCCTTGTGGTCGGCGTGGTCGGCAATCCCGAGGATCCGGCCATCAAAAACGACCCTCTTCTGAAGTCGCAGGTCGAAGAGATGCGCGAAAACCTCAACAGAATGGCGAGGGCCGGGCAGGGCGTCGATCCTTACGACAAGTCCTCCGAGGTGAAGGCTTATTTCGCGGATGACGTCCCATCTCTGCTCGACGCCGTAAACGAAGCCCTCCTTTTCATCAACGACTCGGTGACTGAGCAGACAGGCAAGGGTTCAGTCCCGGTGTCGCCCTCCATGGACGGAGACAAGGACGCGGTGAGCATGTATCAGTACAGTTACCGCATCATGCGCACGAACCAGTGGGAAGGCCTTTTGACGAGATATGAGGCCGTGCGGGGTGCCGACGGAAGCCTGGCGCTTACCCCAAAATGGGAGCTGGGAAGGGAGATACGCTCTGCCAGAGGAAACCGGAACCTGAGATATTGGGGTGGCAGCGCGAACGGTTTTGTGAGGCTCGCCGCAGGAGACACGCGTTTCCGCGACCTCGCCGGCATGGACGCGAGCCGAATGGATCCGGTGGGGCTGCCTGTCGGGGCGTTTTCGAAGAAAAGCCCGCACGACGCGATGTACGAGTGGCTGCAGGGGTACGACCATTCGTATTCCAAGGACAGGGCGTTCGAGCGGTCGAGCATGTTGAGCGACATGGGCGCTTCGGGGGTGGCCTTCGTAGGCGACCCAACGCCGGTCGACTCGCTGCCGGGCTATCTGAAGTGGGCGAACGATATGGGAAACGCGCCGCAGCCCCCAATGCTGTACGCTCAGACGAACGACGGCATCCTTCACGCCGTCGATCCGCATACCGGCAACGAGGCGATGGCGATACTGCCTCCGCCGACGCTGGTGCCGTCACGCCTGGCCACGCTGAAGACGTCCGATTTTCAGGGAAAACTCAGGTGGATAGACGTAAACGAGCCGGAGGGCAAGGGGAAGCTCAGGTCTAACGCGGCATATGTGCTGGACGGGCCGCTCTTGGCGAAGCGGTTCGACATGAGCGGGAACGGGACGGGCTGGGGGACCTTTCTTCTCGGCACGACGGGACGCGGCGGGAACGGCCTCTATATGATGGACGTCACGAGGCACGGCGCCCCTAAGTTCATGTGGTACAGGGAGAAGATCGGCGGCCAGCTTGCGGCGATGGACGCGAACCAGCGCGAGCCCGTCTTCGAAGATCGCTCATCCCTGGCGCCCTCCCTGTCTTCCTACATGAAGCTCGGCTTCAACGCCCCGAAGCCAGCCGTGGGCGTCACCGGACAGCTCATGCCGCATCAGGACACTCGCAACATCGTCGTGGTCCCCGGAGGGGTGATGACGGACGCAGACCTGAGCAAAAACGGCGGGGAAGGGGCGGTCCTGCTGATAGCAGACCCGGAGGACGGCAGCATCGTCAGGGCTTTCGACAGCGATTCGCTTGCGCGTGAACCGTTCGCGTGGAGGAGCGGAGGGGGGACGACGGGAAGTGCGCCTTATATGGGCATGATGACCTCCGAGCCAACGCTTTACAAATCCGATATCAGCCCATACCTGACGGGAAAGATATTCGCCGCCGACAACAGGGGAAATATATTCTGCGTGCCGCTCGAGGAAGATGACGGGAGCAATGGCGTCATCCCGATCCCGGCGAACAGGTGGAAGGCCCGGACGGTCGCGACCCTGCAGCGAAATTCCTCGTCCGGCACGAGCGACGCCTCTTACTCCATCCCGCATGGAGTCGCCGCGATCAAGGACTTCGACGGCATCTGGCTGGCAGGGGGCACGGCCGACGTCATCGCAAAGGTAAGCGGCAGCCTGCCCGACGGGGTGCTCGCCAACAAGAGCCAGATGATATTCGCGTTCAGGACCAATGAGGCCCAGCAGGGCACTCTGACGAGAGACGACCTGAAGGAGCTCGACTCGTCCAATGCCAGCGCTCTTGCCAAAAGCGACAATAAGGAGGGGTGGTACATGCCCCTTTCGGTGGGGGTTCAGGGGAAATTCCGCGAGTACGTATCGGCAAAACCGACGCTGTCAAGCGGCACCCTGTTCATCTCCACGTTCATACAGAAAGCGGCCGATCCGGACGAAATGGATATTTGCAGGGCCGTTCGGACGCTCTATGGCGACAGCAGGCTTTACGCGCTCGACGTTCGGACCGGGGCGCCCAACCTGTGGGTTGACCCAAAAGACAACCGCCGGACGAAATATGTGACCATGTCGGGGGTCAAGGTGACCGGTATGACGCAAACTAGGATCGGAGGCAAGGACAGCCTGCTTCTGACGGTCGATAACCTGTCCGGGAAGTTCGACCCAACCTCGACGGGCCAAAAGAGCATGAAAACGGTGAACGGCGCTGATTCTCTGGTGGAGGTCGAACTTCCCTCTGGCGGCGGGAGCGTGGGCATGGACGAAGGGGAGAGCGTCATCCTCTACTGGATCGCGAAATAATCGGTTTATTCGACTATCTTGCCCGGGTTTAGGATGTTGTTGGGGTCGAACGCGGCTTTGACCCTTTTTATGAGGTCTATGTGCGCGTGGCTCAGGAACATGCTTGTGTGCTCCTTGCGTTTCAGCCCGACGCCGTGCTCCCCTGACAGCGTCCCCCCGAGTTCTTTTACGAGCGCGTACAGATCGCGGTGCATGCGGGCCGCCATTTCGTGGAGGTCCGCGCTCGCGTGCGCGCGCTCCGGGAAGATGGTGATGTGGATGTTCCCGTCCCCTATATGCCCGTAAGCGTTGTAAGTGGCGTCGTGCATGGCAGCGATTTGCGGCAGCCTTTCCAGAAATTCCGATATCGCGCCGCTCGGCACGACTATGTCCTCCTTGGACAGGAGCGGCATGGCGCCGGTCCACTCTTCTTCCGCCACCAGTCGGCGTATTCTCCACACCCTGTCCCGCGCGTTTCTGTCCTCTGCGACGAACACTTCTAGCGCCCCATGCCCAACGCAGATGTCGCCCACCCTTTCGACTTCCTGCCAGAGCTGCTTGCGGTCCATGCCGTCCATCTGGACTATCAGTTGCGCGGCGGCGTCGCTGAGGGGGATTTTGAGCCCAGTGTAATCCTCGACGTTTTTGATGGACCCTCTGTCCATGAACTCGACCGACGAAGGTATGACGCCGCCCTGAGCGCTGATGGCCGCCACCAGCTTCATTGCCGACCCTATCGACGGCATTGGGATAAGAAGGTCGGTCACGCACTTGGGCAGAGGCAGCAGGTTGAGGATTATCTTCGTTATGACCGCCAGAGTCCCCTCCGAGCCAACGAGCAGGTGGATGAAGTCGTATCCCGTGACGTCCTTGCGGCGCTTCCCGCCGAACGCGACCACGCTACCGTCGGGCAGAACCGCTTCGAGCCCCAGGACGTGCGCCCCTGTCGCGCCGTATTTGATGACCTTGTTTCCCCCTGCGTTTTCCGCCACGTTGCCTCCTATGAACGAAATGTCGCCGCTGCACGGGTCTCCGGCGTAGAGGAAACCGCGTTCCCTCGCGGCTTTGGTTATTTCCGCCGTCACGACCCCGGGCTCGGTCGTAAGGGTTCTGTTTTCCGCGTCTATCTCGAGTATGCTGTTCATGCGCTCCATCGACATTACGATGCCCCCGCTCG
>JAISQC010000005.1 GCA_031274465.1 Synergistaceae bacterium
CTCGCTGTCTTGCAACCAAGTTTCATGGTTTTGGGCAACTACAATTATATCGAAAACGGCGTTTTTAGCAACTATGTTGCAGCGTTATATTATCTGGAGAACGAGCCGGCCCTGTGAAAAAGCCTGGTGACCTCGACCGCTCCGCTCGATTTGTCGCGCGAGACGGCCAGAAGCTCCTCGCTCGACATGACCTGGCCGGTGCCGTCCGTCGCCTCGCTGCGCAGATAATAGAATCGTAGCGCGGCGTTCTCGGTATCGACCGGCGGTATTCTCGGTATTATCGGCATCCAGGCATTGTCGGCCATTTTTTCCACGAAAAGGCCTTCCTTGTATGCCGTATCCGCCACATACAGCTTCACTTCGACCGACGAAGGAAGCCGCTCGTCCCATTCGGCGCTTTTTCCGTTGACCAAGACGGCTTTGGCGCTTTCGAACGGGTCCAGCGAGTCCAAGTTTCTTCCGGTCGGAAATTCGCCGGACAACACGGCCGACATCAGCCAATCCTCAGCCTGCTTCAACCCACGGCGGGCAGCTTCCACAGGACGCCTCGCATGAATGGCGGGAACGACGAGGCTGACGCGGCTTGCCGTTTTTTCGAGCAGAGAACCCATTACGAGCATCACAAGCACAACAAATATCACTATGGTTGGAATGTAAAAACCGGGCCGTTTCATTTTCTGCCGTTTATGCGCCATAACTTCCAAGCTATCGCAACGGGCGTGCCCTCGGTCTCCTCGACTACCGAAACATCTGCGAATTCGCAACCGAACCCCCCCTCCCTGTAGTTTATCGTGGCCTTCCACGGCCCCTTCACGGCGACATCGGAGGATATGGCCCAGGCGTTTATCTCGCTGGCGATGGACGAATAATCCTCTATCCTGGACCTGCTCATGCGCATCCATCGGAACATTCTCGCCATGCCGTCCGTCGATTGCAAAACGCTGCCGGCCAAGAACATAACGATGATGGCGCAGCTCAACAACTCAGCCAGCACCCATCCGCTAAACTTCCCGAAGATGATTTTCCTTTGCATCCGAACGCCTCCTTATGCGGAGCGGCAGTCCTTCAAAGGTTTCGTCGCTGTTTATCGAAAATACTTTAATATTTCAGGGCGGCAATTTCACCTGACATATTATCTGCTATACTCTAAGTAAGGCGACGGATTTTTTTCGCTCCCCCGCTGTGATGTAGGTTGCGGGTGGCGCACAACGATAATGCCCGGCGACGAGGCTTTGATTATCAAAACATCCGTGAGATAATATCCGCGTATGGCCTTTCATATAAAACAACCCGGGGGGGAACCTGATGATGATTGACTCGATAATCGACATAGAGAACGGCATAGACAAAATTGAATCCCTAGTGAAATCGCTTCGCGATGACCGCGATAAAGCGCGTTCGGAGCTGGCAAGCCTTAAAAGCGCCCTGGACGACCGCGAGCTGGAGATCCTGCAAATGGACGAAGAGCACCGCAACGAGATAAACAGGCTCAACGAGCAGTTCTCCGAGGAAAAAAACGCCAAAGAGGACTTGGAGCGAAGGCTCGGCGAAGTTGCCGCGAGGATCAGGGGCCTGCTCCCGCTGATGGCCGGGCAGACGCCGGAAGACGCCCCGGCCCCGCCATCCCCTGCGTCTCCGGACGACGGGATGTAAACCGACGCCGCCTGAAACATGAGGCAAGTATCGCTGCTGATCGGCAGGCAATCGTACAGCATGAAGACCTCTCTGAGCGACGCTGAGTTAAAAGACGCTCAGGCTGTGGTCAACGACGCGCTTAAAGATACGGGCGATTTTACGAGCGATCAGGAGATAAGGCTTGCAGTGGCGTGCATGGTGCTGGCGAACAGGCTGGCAAGCGCCGGCAAGCGCATCGACAATATCCTGTCGCAAGAAGAAGAGGGAATGCGATGAATGGACTGACAAACGTAACGGACATAGCGCTGATCGTCGTAGGCGCTTTTTTTGTGGTGCGGGGAGTTATGAGGGGGATATCCGGCGAGATCATATCCCTTTTGAGCACCGCCGGGGGGTTCTATTGCGCCATGAGGTTCTACGGGCCGGCCGCCGGCATCCTGGTCGAACGGCTTGGGCTCTCGCAGCTCGTGGCAACTATTTTGACGATGCTCGCCATATTTTTTGCGATCTTCTTCGGATGCTTCCTCCTCGAATGGAGCGTCAAAAAAGTCATCGAAAAGACGAAACTGACGTCGACGGACAAGATGCTCGGGGCCGTTGTGGGGTTCGCCAAACTCTACATAATCGCGATCATGCTCCTCATCGCGGGAATCATCCTCGCGCCGATGGCAAGCGACGGATGGGTGCGGGGCAGCCGAATTCTGACGCTCACCGCAAAAACCTGGCCGTTCGTTCAGCCCGTGCTCGACAAGGCGGGATTGATCCCCGACATGGCGGCCATTCAGGCGGAGGCTAAAGAATACGTGTTGCGCCAGGCCGAGAGCGGCATATTCAACTCCAGCGCCGACATAACCGGCATCATCGGATCGGCCGACATCGAAAGAGCTTTGCTCGCATCGAGCGGAGACGTGGCGAACATCACAAGAGCCATTGAAGCGTCCAGCGGCGACATTATTGGCGTCAGCCCGGATGCCGCCCCCTGAGGCTGATTTTCGGGGATTCGCCCCGATGCCGGGCAAGACGCGTTTCCCTAACGCCATCCAAAACCTGCCGTGATCATCGACGAATCGGCATACCTGTCGCTTGAGATATCCAAAATTTTCGCCATAATAAGGCGCGATTGCAGAAGCGACCTGGGCGCGGCCCGCTTGGCCTCCATAGCTCCCGCGCGCGGCATGGACGAGCTCGCATCGCGGAGAGAGCTGTTCGACGCGGTCGAGAGATATCGCGACGTGCGCGGAGACCTCCCGTGGAATGGCAAACTATCCGCAGTCGGAAGCCTGATCGAAGACGCGCAGACGTCAGGAATGCTTCTCGGCACCGAACTTCTCTGCGTGCTTCGCCTGATGCGCGGGGCGAGCTTTATGAAGGAGGCGCTTATAGAAGCGCGCAGAGAATGGCCCGCCTTCTCGATGTTGTTGAAAGACCTGCACGATTTTTCGCGCGAGGAGGATGCCTTGTCCGTGATCGACGATGACGGACGCCTCCAGGACGGTGCATCCGACCGCCTCCGCCGCGTGCGCGAGCGGATGCGGCATATACGCGACCAGATTCGCCGCAAGGGGCAGAATATACTGTCCGACCCATCGATAGCCGGCATGCTCCAGGAACGGGTCCTGTCGCTTCGCAACGGGCGGCACGCCGTGCTCGTCCGCCAGGACGCGATATCCAATTTCCCCGGCATCGTGATGGACCGATCCGGCTCGGGCAACAGCATCTACATGGAGCCGCACGCGCTGATCGGGCTCAATAACGAGCACTCGGTCTGCGCCGAGGACGAAAACGCGGAGGAGCGCCGCATACTGCACACGCTCACCGAACGCGTCCTCGAAAGGAGAGGCGCGATATTGGACGCCGAGCGCGCGCTAGGGCAGGTAGACCTGTTCTACGCACTGTCCGAAAAAATGCGCAGGGACAAATGGCGCGTTCCGATCGCAACGGACAGACCCAGCTTTAAATTTTGCAGGGCGACGCACCCTCTGCTCGACGGTTCCGCCGTCCCCATCGACATATCGTGCGGGGAAAATTTTCGCATATTGGTGGTGACCGGCCCGAACACCGGGGGCAAGACCGTCGCGCTGAAGACCGCCGGCGTATGCGCGGCGCTCGGATGGTTCGGATTTCCGATACCGGCCGGCGAGGAATCGACGCTTGGGCGCATCGACGAAATATACAGCGACATCGGAGACGAGCAGAGCATCGAACAGAATTTG
>JAISQC010000062.1 GCA_031274465.1 Synergistaceae bacterium
GTCTGGTGGGCCTACCAGGAATCGAACCTGGAACCTTCCGGTTATGAGCCGGTGGCTCTAACCAATTGAGCTATAGGCCCACGAGCAGTGATTATACTATAGACCCATCAAGTAATGCAACCTATCGGGCAAGTATCTATAGCTTCTTTTACAAGATCCTCCTCGCCGTCCGCTTTGCCCATGTCGAGCAACATGGCTTTGCCGGCATCCTCATCCAAAGAAAAGACGTCGGGGCAGACCTGCATGCACACGCCACATCCGACACAATCGTCTAAACTGATATTTACTGTCAAAATGGATCACGCTCCTCCAAGGCAGTGATTCTAAAACAAATCCGGCCTGACGTCAATTGAGAATTTGCCGTGTGAGAATTTGCCGTGTGGCGCGTTTTTACGGCAATGGCAGATTGGATATTTACGATATTGATAAGCACGGAGAGTTGACTATAATAAAATTGCCTGTGGGTAATATTTGGAGGTGTGAAAAAATGTCAAAGCGAAATAAAATTTTAGCGGGGTTGTTTTTTCTTCTGATAGCGGTTTTCGCCGCATCGTCGGGATGGAGGGCGGACATCGGGGCACAGAACGTCGCAAGCGCCGCCACTGCGCCGAGCGTCGGGGTTGACGCGTTTTCAAACAACCCGATAGTGGGCATCGTAAAAAGATGCTCTCCGGCCGTGGTCAACATCGACACCGAGACGATGGTGTCGCGCAGGCCGCATCCGCTCGCCAACGATCCGTTTTTCAGGGAGTTCTTCGGCAGGGAGTTCGACAATTTCAAGCGCATGGTTCCTATGCGCGGCAAAGGTTCGGGATTTATCGTGGACGGCAGCGAGGGGTATATCCTGACGAACAACCACGTCGTGGAGGGCTCCGACAAGATCACCGCCACGCTGATGGACGGGCGCACTTTGGACGCCACGCTGATCGGCAGGGATCCTACGTTCGACCTGGCGGTCATTCAGATAAAGGCCGACAATCTGCCGAGCCTGACTCTGGGGGACTCCGACGCGGCCGAAGTGGGGGAGTGGGTCGTTGCGATAGGCAATCCTCACGGCTTTGAAAACAGTGTGACGGCTGGGATTATTTCTGCCAAAAACCGCACATTGCAAGCGGCAGACGTCAATTTTCAGGGCTTCATGCAGACTGACGCGGCCATCAACCCAGGCAACAGCGGAGGGCCTCTGATCAACCTTCGCGGCGAGGTGGTGGGCATCAACACCGCGATCGTCCCATATGCGCAGGGGATAGGCTTTGCCGTCCCGGTCAACATGGCAAAGCAGATAATGAGCGACCTCATAGAAAACGGAGAGGTCAAGCGGGGGTGGCTTGGCGTCGTGCTACAGGACATCACCCCCGGTTTTGCGGAGGCATATAAAGTTCCGACCGAAAAGGGCGCTGTCGTGTCCGAGGTCGTCGAGGATTCCCCGGCGGAGCGCGCCGGATTGAAGCGCGGGGACGCGATAGTTGCCATCGACGGCAAGGAGATGAAGTCGAGCCAGGACGTCGTCCTTCACATACGCAACAAGCTCGCGGAAGACGAGGTGTCGATCGAGATCTATCGCGATTCGAAAAAACAGACGATTAAAGCCGAGCTCGGGAACATGCCGGGCGACATCGCCACTAGGACGGATTCGCGCGGCGGGGGAGGGCGAAAGGACAGCAAGGAGTCCACCCGCGTGGGGGCGACGGTTGGCGCAATAACGCAGGAATTGAGAAACAATTACGGACTGACGTCCGACAGGGGGGTCGTCGTGCTTGACGTGGAGCCGGGGTCGGTCGCGGACGAGATGGGCCTCAAGGAGGGCGATCAGGTGCTCGAGGTCAATCGCAGGGCTATCGGGAGCGTGTCGGATTGGGAGCGCGCGCTTCGGGGAGACGCCAAGACGGTGGTGATGCTAGTTTTGCGGGAAGGCAGGACGCTCTATTTCTCGTACAAGAAATAACTTCGCGCCTTAAACAATTGGGCCTTAAACAATTGCGAACCTCCGGATGCTCCGGGGGTTCTTTTTTTCGTCCTTATAGTGTTAAAATATCTTGCATCATCACAGTGGTTTTATGACGAGGCAGATTTGAAAGGGGATCGAAAATTTTGAACTCATTTGTCAACAAGGACGGCATTCCTGACGCGCTTGCGCCTTTGCGAAATTTTTCCGCCGCCGCCATTACCGACGAGCAGTCCTCGCTCTTGGGCGCGATAGCTAAAAAAAGCAGGCTCGACGCGGTGCTGATGACAGCCATTGCCGCGAGCGGGCACCCCGGGGGGTCATTGTCCAGCATGGACATCTACACGATCCTGCTGGCTTCCGCAAATCTGACGCCGGAAAACTGCGGCGTCGTATGTCACGACAGGATAGTGACAAGCCACGGGCACACTTCCCCTGGGGTATACGGGGCGCTTGCCAATTGGGGCTTCATGGACAGAAAGGAAGTCGCGGCGAACTTCCGCCGAGCCGGCAGCGCGTACCAGGGGCACGTCGAACGCGCCGTCCCCGGGGTGGACTGGGGCACTGGAAACCTCGGACAGGGGCTCGCGGCCGGAGTTGGGTTCGCGATAGCCGACAGGGTGTGCGGGAGGGACTCCAAAGTGTTCGTGGTGATGGGTGATGGGGAACAGCCCAAAGGCCAGAACGCTGAGGCCCGCCGAATTGCCGCCAAGGAAAAATTGTCCTCCATCACAGCCCTCATCGACTACAACCACATTCAGATATCCGGAGCGATAGAAAGCGTCATGCCGACTGACATCAAGGCTATATGGGCCGCAGATGGCTGGGACGTGCTGGAGAGCGACGGGCACGATTACGGCGCCCTTTACGCTGCGCTCAAAAAAGCCGCCGCCTCGCCCAGGCCCGCAGTCATACTCTGCCATACCCTGATGGGAAAAGGCGTCTCCTTCATGGAGGGCACTCACGAGTATCACGGCAAGGCACCGTCGGGGGACCTGCTGGCAAAAGCTATTTCCGAGCTTGGCGGAGACCCCTCCGAGGTGGACGAGCTGAAAGCCATTCGCAAAGGCGCGCTTCCCAAAGGCCGGGAGGCGGGGCATCTGGATGTATCGCTCGATGCCGGCGCTCCGTTCGTTTATACGGCGTCGGACAAAAAAGACAACAGGGGCGCGTTCGGGGAGGCGCTTGCAGACGTCGCGTCGAAAAATTACGGCGTCACCGGGCGGACTCCGATAGTCGCCTTCGACTGCGACCTTGCCACGTCGGTGAAGCTCGATATTTTCCAGAAAAAAGTCCCGGACCGATTCGTCCAGTGCGGCATTCAGGAACATTGCGCGGCAACGGTCGCAGGCGCCGCATCGACTGCCGGGGTAGTCGCGGTGTGGGCCGATTTCGGCGTTTTCGGGATAGACGAGGCGTACAATCAGCAGAGGCTGAACGACATAAACCACGCACAGGCAAAGACCGTTCTCACCCATGTCGGCTTGGACGTCGGGGAGGACGGCGTGACCCATCAGTGCATAGACTACCTCGGGCTGCTCCACAACGCGTTCGGATGGAAGGTCGTGGTCCCGGCCGATCCCAACCAGACGGACAGGGCGACGCGGTGGATGCTGGCCGAGCCGTCGAACGTATGCCTCGCGGTTGGCCGCAGCGTGCTGCCGGTGCTGCTCAAAGAAGACGGCACGCCGTTTTTCGACGAAAAATACGTCTTCAGGTACGGGGAGATAGACGTAATCAGGCACGGCGGGGACGCTACGATACTGGCGATGGGGCATATGGCCGGATCTGCCGTGAAGGCTGCGGAAGAGCTTGCGTCCAAAGGGGCGAGGGTTCAGGTGCTGCACTCGTCGTCGCCGCTTGGCATCGACGGCGGCAAGCTGGTATCGCTCCTGGGCGGGCGCCCCGTCGTGACCTGCGAGGACCATCACGCGGATACCGGCTTGGGGGCGATAACGGCGCTGCACCTTGCGCGCGCCGGAGTCGGGCTTAAGATGAAAAACCTGGGGGTGACGCGCTACGGGGAATCCGGCGCGTCTGCGGAGGTCATAGCCAGGATGGGCTTCGCCGTAAGCGACATCGTCTCCGCCGTAGAGTCCCTGCTGTAGATGCTCGCATCGGGCGATCTGGTTTTTTTATGGTCCCCGGTCAAGGGGGACAGTTTCCTCGTCCGCCTCACTCCGGGTTCGACGCAGGGAAGCCACCTCGGCCAGATGAAGCACGACGACATCATCGGCATGGAGTACGGCGACGTGGCTAACACGAACAAAGGCTCGCCGTTTTTCGTGCTTCGCCCGACGGTGGGCGAATATACCCGCAGGATCAAAAGGCAGACTCAGGTGATCTTTCCAAAGGACAGCGGGTTTATCATCCAGCATCTGAATTTCGGGCCAGGGGCGACGGTCGTCGAGTGCGGCACCGGGTCCGGCGGGCTTGCCACGGTTTTCGCCCACTTCGTCGGCGACTCCGGCAAAGTAGTGACCTACGACAGGCGGGAGGAATTTTCGAACCTGGCGAAAAGCAATGCGGAGCGCTGGGGCGTCGGCCACAGGATCGAGTTTAAGGTGAGGGACATGAGCGAAGGTTTCGACGAGAGGTGTGCCGACGCCGTCTTCTTGGACGTTCAGAACCCGTGGGACTTCATCGGCGTTGCCCATGAGGCGCTCGCTTGGGGGCGGCGCATCGGCGTGCTCGTTCCGACCTTCAATCAGATCGAGCGCACGCTCGTCGCCCTGAGTTGCTTCAATTTCGTCGATGTGCAGGTATTGGAGCTGCTGATGCGTTATTACAAGACCGACCCGAGAAGGCTGAGGCCGGACGACACGATGATAGCGCATACCGGTTTTCTCATTTTCGCGGCAAAAGCCCGCCCCGTCCCGTCGGTTTCGGAATCTGCGGAGGATGCTCCGCTCGTCGCGGCGGAAGATGCGTGACCGGATACTCCTCCACATATGCTGCGCGCCGGACGCCACAATCCCGTGGCCTTCCCTCAGGAGCGAAGGGTTTGAGGCGGACGGCTTTTTCTACGGCGGCAACATCCATCCCGCGTCCGAATGGGAGGCGCGGCGCGACGCGGTCCTAGCCCTCTCGCGCGCGTTCGGCTGGACGGCGGAGATCGCGCCTTACCAACCCGAACGGTGGCACGAGGCGGCCGACAGGGCGGCCTCCGCTCCTGAAGGCGGGGCGAGGTGCGCGATATGTTTTTCTCTGCAGCTGGGCGCCGCCGCCCTCTACGCCGCTTCGAACGGGTACAAATATCTGTGCTCCACGCTTTCGATCAGCCCGCATAAATCTCCTGACGCGATCGGCGCAGCCGGCGAGGCTGCCGCCGAAAGCGCCGGGGTGAAGTGGGTCCATCGGGTTTGGAGGAAAAATGACGGTTTCAGGCTGTCTGTGGCAAGGAGTCGTGAGATGGGTCTTTACAGGCAAAATTATTGCGGGTGCGTTTACAGCATGAGGCGCCCTGGCGCATGCGGGAGCGCGGCATGAGCGAAAACCAGTCCGGCAAGCTGTCCGCAGAAGCCCTGAGCCGTTCCGTGTTCGGCGCGCTTGGGGCAGTGAGGCCGGAGGTGCTGGTAGGCCCAGCCGTTGGAGAGGACGCGGCGGTCATAGAGTGGCCCGCCGGGAAACTGCTCGTGTTCGCCTCCGATCCGATAGTCGGGGCTTCCAAGGGCGCAGGGAAGCTGCTGGTGCGCGTCAATGCCAACGACATCGCCTCGAAGGGGGGGGACCCGGCGTACATCGCGGTGACCATCGTGCTCCCTCCATCGATGGGCGAGAGCGCCGTATCCGCGATAATGGGCGAGATACACGAGGAATGCCTCAGGACCGGCATCGCGATAGTCGGAGGGCATACCGAGTTCAACGACCTTTATGACCGCCCGGTGCTGTCCGCCGCGCTGATAGGAGTCGCGGACAGGGCGTTCAGCGCGGGCGACATCCGGCCCGGGGACTACGTCTTCGTCACAGGGCATCTCGGGATAGAGGGGATGGCGATACTCGCATCCGACAGGCCCGACCTCTTGAAGGGCGTGCTGACGGACGGCGAGATCGCCGAGGTGGAGGGCTGGATGGATCAGACGTCGGTGCTGGAGGAATCGAAGCTGCTCAGGGAGCACTCGTCCTTCATGCACGATCCGACCGAAGGCGGCTTTTGGGGGGGGCTCGCGGAAATCTGCAGGCTCGCGAACCTATGCGCGGACATAGACGCAGAGGCAGTCCCCTTGCACGAATACACGAGGAGGGTTTCGTCGGCGCTCGGCTTCGACCCTGGCCGCCTCGTTGCGTCCGGAAGCATGATGGCCGTGGCGGGCGAGGACAATGTAAAATTCATCGAGGGCGCTTTCAGGGGAACTGCGATCCCATTGACGCGCGTGGGGCGCATGACGGGAAAACCGTACGCCCCGCCGGGCGAAGGACCGCCGGTCGAAGAGCTGTGGCCTCTGCTTAAGCGGGCGCGCAGGTAATTGTGGATCGGCGCGCATACGAGTCCAGGCTGAGGAGGGTCGCGTCCGTATTGTCCAGTCCAGGCAATTTCCAGGCCGGAGCGTTCATAGCGGTCTGTCAGGACGGCGAAGGCTGGGAGGATATTTTTTATCTGTCCGGCTTTTTCGGGACGTCGGGCGCCTTGGTAGTCACTCCCGAGGACTCGGTGCTGTTCGTCGATTCGAGATACATCGAGCTGGCAGGCGAGACATGCGCCTGCAAATTCATGTCGTGCGCCACGTGCGGGCAGCTCACGCCGATGAGGGCGGCCGTAGCCTACGCCACCGGCTGCAAGCCGGAGAGGGTCGCCTTCGGCGGAAGGAAGCTGACGTACTCTTCTTATCGCGAGCTCTACAGCTTGTTCGGAGGCAACATCAAGCTGGTGGACTATTCGAACGTGCTGATGAACATGAGGCGCAGGAAGAGCTACGAGGAGACCGTCAAAATACGGGAAGCCATCGATGTCGCGACCAGGGCTTTCGCCGCCGCCCTTGCGGAGACGTCCGAAGGCGTCACCGAGCGCAACTTCGCCGCGACGCTGGAGTACATGGCACGCACCGGGGGCGGGGACTTCGCGAACCTCGTTCCCGTGATCGTGTCGAGCGGGGTGAGGACATCGATGCCGCACGCCCCCCCAACCGAAAAAAAATTCGAGAGGGGAGACCTCGTGATGGCTGATTTCTGCGTGAGAAGGGGCGGATACGTCTGCGACATTACGAGAATGTTTTCCATCGGCGAGCCGTCGCACGAGATATGCTCGCTCTATTCGCTGGTGCGCTGGGCCCAGGAGGAAGCGGCTGCCTTGGTGGCGCCGGGACGGGCGGCGCGCGAGCTGGACGCGGCTTCCCGCGAGGTCATGGAAGGCGCGTCGCTCGGCGATTATTTCACCCATGGGCTGGGGCATGGGATAGGGGTGTCGGTCCACGAGATGCCGTCGATCAATCAGTTCTCGAACGCCCTGCTGACGGAAGGCGACGTCATAACGCTGGAACCCGGGTTCTACAAGCCGGGCTGGGGCGGGATGAGAGTGGAGGATGATTATTTGGTAACTAAAACAGGCGCGGTGAGGCTGACAGACACCCTCAGCAGAGAGCTGTTCGTGGTAGGCTGATGCGGGGGTGGCTCATTTGAAAGAAATCTTGAATCCCGCCGGCTGGATGAGCGCGGAGGAACGGCGCGCCGGAAGATGTCGCTCAAAGTGAGTAAAATCCATTCTGGCGTGGTCCGGCTGACGCTTTTCGCGGCGGCGCTGTCATTCGGCATTTTGGGGATATTTCTCGAAACTAGGCGGGAGCTCATTCCCGAGGCAGTCGGCGAGGAGATATCGGTCCTCATCCTTCCGGGGCAAAGCGCATACGAAGTTGCGGAAAATTTCGAGACGATGGGCGCCGTTTCGAGCGCGCGCGAATTTGCCAGGCAGATGGCTAAAATCGGCATCGACAAGAGACTGCTGCCTGGGGCGTACAGGGTCATCGCCGGCGTTCCGAAAGACGTGGCGGCCCAGCTTGCCGCCATGAGGCCGGAGGTCCCGAGCGCGACGATCCTGCCCGGCGCCCTTTTTGAGGAAATTGCGGCGTCGTTCGGGAGGCCGGACGGGGAAGAGCTCCTCTCTGGCGCGTTGGAGAAGAGCGATAACTTTCCGAGCGGGCTGCGGCCCCTCCTGCCGGAAGATCTGAAGGGCAGGGTGGTTTTCCTCGCTCCCGAGACGTATTTCCTCAACCCGGGCGATTCATGCGCCGACGAGCTCGTCAGCGCCGCGTCCGGCATGTGGTGGAAGCGGCACGGCGAAATGGTTCCAGAGGGGGCGACGAGCGCGGACATCTCATCGCTTGGAATCCTCGCGTCCATCGTGCAGAAGGAGGCGCTGGTCGATTCCGACCGGCCTATCATAGCGGGGGTATTCAACAACAGGCTCAAGCTCGGCATGCCGCTCCAATCGTGCGCCACGGTGGTTCACGCATGGCGCCTCCGCGGTGTCAAAATCACCTCGGTGAGTTATAATGACGTCAAGGTCGATTCGCCCTTCAACACATACGAGCGCAAGGGGCTTCCACCTGAGAACATAGGGGTCCCGTCGGAAAGCTCGTGGAACGCGGCGCTTCGCCCCGACGACACTGATATGCTGTTTTTTTTCGCCCGCGGCGACGGAAGCCACGTGTTTACTCGCACCTATAAGGATCATTTGGAGGCGCAGAAGAAAAAGTGACGGAGCGGTGACGGGTTTGGCTGGACTGGTCAGGTTTGCGCTGAAGGCGCCAAAGGAAGAAATCTGTTACATGAGCTGGACCATAGACGCGTACGAGGGCGTGGCCTTCCTTCAAAACGAGGGCGAGGATGGGGTTGTCTCCATATTTTGCCCGCCGGAATACAGCGCCGAAACGGAGAGGATAATAGCCTCGTTCGAGTCGGAAGGCATAACGATAGAGCGATATGGATCTTTTCAAACGGGGGATCGTGGAAATGAGCTTGTCTGATATCAGGGAGATAATTTCGGAGATCAAGGGGGTTGACAACGCCGATCTGTACGCCGCTAAAGGCGAGTCCCATTCGATTAAATTCGAGGACGGCAGGATGGACACGACCTCGTCATCTCAAGCCGAAGGTCTGGGCGTCCGCGTCGTGATCGGGGACAATTCGGTCTACGCCCACACCATGGGTACCAAGATGTCGGACGCGAGGTCCGCAATCGCCGAGCTCTCGGACATGTCCGGCATAGGCATCTCCCCGTGCGGGGGCGACGGCGAGCTGATGCGGGAAGCTGATTTGCGGGCCTCCCCGCCAGATATCGGATTCCTTCACGACTTGGACTCCAAACTGCGCGGCGAGTGCAAATGCCTGAGGCAGGTGACTTTTCGCTACAGGACATCGAGGAAGTCCGTGCTGATTGTGCGAAAAGACGGCTCAGTGGCGCTCGACGAGAGGGCGTACACGTCTTTTTCCGCTTCTGTGGTGCTGGAGCGCGACGGAGCGGTGGAGACCGGCTACGAGTCGCGCTCGCTGAAGCTCGGGATGGGGGATTTCTGGTCCGACCGCGGCGCCGGCGAGCCGGGAACGCCGGAAGGCATCGCCATGGCCGCACTGGAGCGAGGGCTTGCAATGCTTGACGCAGTGATGTGCCCGGCGGGCACGATGACGGTTCTGCTGGACGGCGCCGCCGGAGGCGCGATGATACACGAGGCTTGCGGCCATGGGCTGGAGGCCGACATAGTGCAAAAGGATTTCTCGACTTTCCGCGACAAGCTCGGCGAGCAGGTTGCCGGCCCCATCGTCACGATAATCGACGACGCCACGCTGCCTGGGGCATGGGGCTCGTATGCGTTCGACGACGAGGGGAACCCGGCGGCGCGGAACGTCCTCATAGAAAACGGGATACTCATGTCCTACATGACGGACATGCTTTCGGCCAAAAGAGGAGGGCTGCCCGTGACCGGAAATGGGCGGCGCGAGTCATACCACCACCTTCCCTTGCCGCGTATGAGCAACACTTACGTGGCCCCGGGCGAGAGTTCGTTCGGCGATATGCTGTGCGGCATGGGGCGGGGGCTGCTGGTCAAAAAGATGGGCGGCGGGGAGGTCAACCCAACGTCGGGGGATTTCGTGTTCCAGGTCACCGAGGGCTATCTGGTGGACGGAGGCAAAGTCGGCCCGGCGGTGAAGGGCGCGACCCTTGCGGGCAACGGGCCTTCGGCCCTGTGGAACATCGCGGCAGTCGGCGACAAGCTGTCTCTCGACCCGGGGACTTGCGGCAAATCCGGGCAGGGAGTGCCGGTGACCGACGGGCAGCCGTCGCTTTTGATCAAAAACCTCACTGTCGGAGGCGCCGACGCGTAAGATGGCGAGCAAACGCAGGAACGCCGACAAGCCGCTGCGGTCCGATCCAAAGACGGCTTCCCGGCCGCCCCAAAAGGATTTTCTTAAATTCTGGGCTGAAAAAATTTACGGCATGTCTGATCGCTTTGCCCTGTGGTTTACGATAGGCGCGGTGCTGTTGCTGCTGGTCGATGTTTACCTCATAGCGAGCGTGCTGACCGACGTCACCGGTCATTTCGGCATGCTGGTCAAGGATTGGATGATACTCCGGCTTGGCGGCGGGGTCTTGATTTTCCTGATGTTCCTGCTGTACCTCTGCATGTCTTTGATCTCCGGCCGCCGCGTGCCCCACCCCTTCAATCAGACGGTCGGGATGCTGTTGCTTTATTTCTGCGTCGCCCTCACGCTCGGGCTGTTAGAAATGCCGCCCGCGATGTTCAGGCCCAGGGCCGGTTCGGTTCTGGACGCCGGCAAGGCCGGCCTCTCCGTGGCAGTCTGGCTTTATTCCAACCTGGGGCCGCTTGGCACCATGCTTGTCGGCATGGCGGCGATTTCGTTCACTCTCTACTCCTTTGGGTTCACCGCGCCGTTCCAGTCCATGATCGGCTATCTTGCCGAAGCGTCGCGCCGCGCGTTTGAGAAAAAAGACAAGCCCGTTCCCGATTTTCCTGAAGGCGGCGTCGAGGCGGAAAGCGAGCCGGAGGGCGAAGAGCCGTCATACGAGGGCGCCGACGATGATTGCGGCGAAGATTCGGATTGCGGCCCCGACGGCCCTGATACTGAGCTTCCATCGCCGGTCGAGGTGGAGGCGGTGGACGAGATGGAGCTTGGAGAGGACGGCGATGCCCCGCCGGGGCAATTTCCGCCCCCTTTCGACGTGTACGGAAAGGCGGGCGACGATGACGATGGAATAACCGCTGAGATGGCGCGCCCTTGGGGCGAACGGATAATCGCGTCTTTGGGGCAGTTCGGCGTCGAGGCGGAGCTTTCGGACATCCTGATAGGGCCGACTGTGATTCAGTTCCGCGTCCAACCCCTTCCGGGCGTCAAGGTGAACAAAATAGTCGCGCTGGCGAACGACCTGGCCATGACTCTGGCGGTGGCGAGCCTGAGGGTGGAGGCGCCCATCCCAGGGCACCCGTTCGTGGGCATAGAGATACCGAACCCCAAGCGCAGGGGCATCACCATTCGCTCCATAATCGAAGAGGACGAGTACCAGAACACCGACCGAAGCCTTCCTCTGCCGATGGGAGTCACGATAAACGGAGACCCTCTCGTGATCGGCCTCGAAGACCTTCCCCACCTTCTCGTGGCTGGCACTACGGGGTCGGGCAAGAGCGTGTTCGTCAACGCCTGCATTGTGGGGCTCTGCTCGATGCGCAGGCCCGACGAGCTGAAGATGGTGCTCGTCGACCCAAAACGTGTCGAAATGGCGGTATACGAGAAATTGCCGCACATACTGACCCCTCCGGTGACAGACCCCAAGAAGGCGGTCCACGCGCTCGGGTGGGCAATACGCGAAATGGAGCGTAGGTATTCGATGTTTGCGGCCTCCCGCGTCCGAAACCTGACTTCCTACAATGAAATGATGATCCCCAAAAACAGGCTCCCCCACATCGTGATAGTGGTGGATGAGCTGGCTGACCTCATGATGACCGCAGCCAAGGAGGTCGAGGAATACATATGCCGCCTGGCGCAGATGGCGCGCGCGACCGGGATACACCTCATGCTCGCGACCCAGCGCCCGTCGGTCAACGTCATCACCGGCCTGATCAAGGCCAACGTCCCTGCGCGCGTCGCTTTCACTCTCCCTTCGATGATGGACTCGCGCACGATAATAGACTCAGGGGGGGCGGAAAAACTGCTCGGC
>JAISQC010000106.1 GCA_031274465.1 Synergistaceae bacterium
TCGATGGCTCTTGCCCCAAGCTTGCCGTAAAACGCCTTGGCGCGGGCGTTGTCGTCCAGACAAAGCCAGTCGAGCCTTTTGCATCCGCGCTCCAGCGCGGTCCGGGCTAAAAACCCGAGCATCGCCCGCCCGTGTCCGCGCCCACGGCACCGCTCCTCGACGAACAAATCCTCCAGGTAAACGTTGGCACGCCCCAGAAAAGTCGAATAATTATACAAGAAGCCGGCGAACGCCACTGGTTCTCCGTCTTCCTCTCCGATAATCGCGCACGCCTGCCGCTCCTCGAAAAGCGACTCCCTGATGTCCGCCTCCGTCGCCGTGACGCTCATCCCCTCCCCGTCGTAGGAGGCGAGCTTGCGTATGAATTCAAGTATGACGCCGCAATCGCTCGGCACGGCGTCGCGTATGGCGAATTTTTTGTCACGCTCATCCACGCCCATCTCTTCCCCTATTCCGAAAAAACCTTGCGGAATGCCTGGTCGAGGTCGCCTATCAGGTCAGACGCGCTTTCGAGGCCCAGCGACAGGCGTATAGTGTCGGGCGACAGACCGGTCTGCTCGCGCTGTTCGTTCGTCAGCTCCACATGGGTGGTCTGGGCCGAGTTGATGATGAGCGAACGCGCGTCTCCGATATTTGCCTGATAGCCGAATATCTCCACCGACTCCAGAAATTTCCTCTTCTGCCCATCCGTCCCCTTGAAGCCGAACGAGAGGATGGACCCCGCCCCTTTGGGGAAGTATTTGCCCGCAAGCGCGGCGTAAGGGCTTCCGTGCGCGGCCGGGTGCCTGACCCAACTGACGTGCTCGCTCTTTTCGAGATATTCCAGAACGGCGAGGGTGTTTGCCACCTGTTTTTGAACCCGCTCCGAGAGTGTTTCGATCCCGAGCAGTACTAGATACGCGTCGAAGGGGCCGAGCGCCGCGCCGAGGTAGTTCAGGTGGACCGCACGGAGCCGGCCGACGAAGGGGAGGTCGGGAAAGACCTGAAGGATGTTTCGCTCCACGTCGTTGGAGTCGCGCAAAAACCAGAGCGGCCTCTCGAAGTGTGGGAAATTGCCGTTCCCCCAATCGAATTTCCCGCTATCCACGACGAGCCCCGCTATCACGTTCCCATGCCCGCTCAATGCTTTCGTCGCGGAGTACACGACTATGTCCGCCCCGTAGTCGAAGGGGTTTAGGAGATACGGCGTGGCGGCTGTGTTGTCAACGATGAGCGGTATCCCACGGGCGTGGGCTATCTCCGCCAAGCGCTCGATGTCGGGTATCGTGGCGAAAGGGTTCGTCAGGCTCTCGACGAACACGGCCTTCGTGTCAGTGCGGATGCCCTTCTCGAACTCCCCAAGGTCGTCCGGTTTTCCAACGATGTCGATCCCCATGCCGAGTTCGGGGTATACGTGGCTGAAGCTGTCCACCGTCCCGCCGTAAAGCCTTGCCGTCGTCAGGACCCGCCCGCCGTTGCCGGCGGCATTCAGAAGCGCGTACGAAACCGCCGCCATCCCCGAAGCCAGCCCGATCGCCCCTTTCGCCCCGTGAAGCGCCGCCACCCTCTTTTCCAGCACATCCACCGTGGGGTTCGAGAGCCTCGTGTAGATCGGGTCGGCGCCCTCGAAGGCAAAGAGGCGGTCTGCCCTGTGGGTGTCGCCCAACGCGAACGCGGTCGTCTGATATATGGGCACCGAAACGGCATTGTTGTGCTCGGCGGCGCTGTAACCCGCGTGAATTTTAAGAGTGTCGAAATCCCTGTTGTCCCTGCTCATGCCCATCCCTTCCCTCTCGCCCTAAAATGCCGTCTCGCGGCTCACTTGCCCTGAGCTTCGTTCGCGGCCCGAATGAAGCTCACGATGTCCGACGCGATTTCAGAGTCCAGATGACCCTCCCAGTGGGTGTTGTGCCCGACGCCCGGCTTGGTCTGGAACAATATGTATTTCGAGCCGAGCCTTTTTATGAGATCAGCTTGGTCATCCCGCGAAAAAAACGCGTCATCCCCGCCATAGATTATCTGAACCGGGACTTGGATTTTCCCAAGCTCGTCCGTGAATGCCGATATGCCGTTGACCGCGTTGCGCCACACCTCTATCGGCAAGCTCTTGGCGTGTTCGTAGGTCCTTGGGGCAAACGACTCGTCGTAGTTCGTCGACGCGGTCCAGTCGGTCAGAAACTCGTCTGAAAGTGCGGCGGCGTTGTTGACTCCCTCGAAACCGTCACCCCCATCCAGCAGCCACGCCAGCGTTTCGTTACCCTTCACGGCGGCGGCCGACCCTATGAGGGTCAGCGACGAAACGTACTCGGGATGCCGCGCCGCCAGCCCCTGGGCGATGAAACTCCCCAACGAATGGCCTGTAATGTTCGCGTTTTTTATGCCGAGCTTCGAGAGCAGCGAGGCAATGTCCGAAACGTGCAGATCCACTGTGTAGGGGCCGTCCTTCGGCTTGTCGCTGTGCCCGTGCCCGCGCAATTCCACCACTATCACGCGATTTCCTTCGGCAGCTACCAATGGGGCCACTTGGGAAAAAGACAGGTAGCTGTCGGTCACGCCGTGGAGGAAAACGACAGGATGGCCTCCGCTATTGCCGAGCTCGACGTACGCCAGCTTTATGCCGGTGTCGAGCTCCGCGTATTTGAACTCCGGGTCATAGGCAGGCGCGGCATACGCGCTCATCGCGCCCCCCAGGGCAACGAGCGCGAAAAGCAGCGGTGCGAGCGCGCGAAGCGCCGTATTGTATTTCATCTTCAATCACTTCCTTAAAGTTTTTACCAAAGGAGCGGCGTTGCCCGAACGCCATGCTGCCCCGCTCTTTGGTGCCGTGCTTTATTTTTTCGCGGTTGCGGCCAATATGTCGTAATAGAGGTTCTCGACGAAAGCTTTCGTGTCGAGGTCGGATGGCAGATAGCCGGTTTTTTTCAGCTCATCCACGAAGTACAGCGCGTCGGCCTTCGCCTGTCCCTGGTTTGAGGCGTCGTGCTTGTGGGAATAGTGATAGCTCTTTACCAGTGCCGCTATAAGCTTTTCGTCGCCGCCGGAAACGTAGTCCTTCTCCAAGATGATCTTAGCCGCTTCCTCGGGGTTGGCCGATATCCACTCTATCGCTTTGTAGTACGAGCGAAGCAGTGCGGCAACCCTTTCGGGGTTTTCCTTTATCTGGCGCGTCGAGGCATACAGGAAGCAGCAGTACTTTCCCGCGAAAAGGGGGTCTGTGCCGATATCGGTCAGAACGCGGTACCCCTCCTGCTCGTACAGGGTGCCGAACGGGTCCCAGGCGGCCAGCGCGTCGATCTCGCCTTTCTCGGCGGCGATCCCCAACTGGTCGAGCGGGTAGGGCAGCCAAGTGACGCCGGTTCTCGGGTCGATGTTGGCGTTTGCCAGCACCACGCTCGTTATCGCCATCGGAGTGCCCCCGATCTCGTCAACTCCGATGTTCTTCCCCGCGAGGTCCGAGGCCGTCCTAATGCTCGAATCCTTCGGGACGAGGAGCTTGATGCAGCCCTCGTGAAGCCCGCCGATTATCTTGATGTCGAGCCCTTCGTTCACGGACGGGAAAAACTGGAAGTCGCCGTTCGTCACGATGTACCTGCCGCTGGCAAGACCGGCCTTCTGAGTCTCGAAAGTGCCGCTCACAAGCGTCACGTCGAGGCCTTCATCCGCGAAAAAGCCTTTTTCGTACGCAATGTATGACGGCGCGCCGCAGACCCCGCCCCCAAGAGCCTCGATCTCGACTTCCCCGAACTTGTACGCCGCAAAAGCAGGCGCGATGGCCCCAAGCGGCGCGATGGCCAGTACAAGCGCCCCCAACGAAACGGCAACAGAGAATTTCAATCCATGCTTCATAACATTCACATCCCCCTTTTTATGTTTTATGTAAGTCGCCTTACGGTTCCCCTATATCCTGTATTCCGGCTCCGGTTTTGCGCTGGCAAGGTGTAGTTTTTCAAGTATGGAAACCCTGAGAGCGACGAAACTGCCGTCATTTCGAGCGCGCGGCCGTTTTAAAGAGACTTCGATCACCTCGCTTACCTCGCCCGGCCTGGGCGTCATTATCACTATGCGGTCGCTCAGATAGATTGCCTCGTCCACGTCGTGGGTCACCAGTAGCATCGTCGATTCAGTAGAGCGCCACATTTCGAGCAGTTTGTCCTGCAGTTCCGCCCTCGTGAAAGCGTCGAGCGCCCCCAGCGGCTCGTCGAGCAGAAGGGCCTTCGGATTGTTGATCAGGGCGCGCGCTATCGCCACCCTTTGAGCCATGCCGCCCGATATTTCGTGCGGATAGGATTTCTCGAACCCGCTCAGGCCGACCAGACGCACGAACTCCCCGACGCGGCCTTTCTCTTTTTTCCAAACGCCGCGCGCCTTGAGGCCGGACGCGATGTTTTCCTCCACCGTGTTCCAGGGGAAAAGCGCGCCCTGCTGAAAGACGTAGCCCCGCTCTGGGCCGGTCCCGTCCACTGGCTTGCCGTCTACGAAGAGCGTTCCGGCCTGCGGGCAGTCGAGCCCCGCTATCAGGCGCAGCAGTGTCGTCTTTCCGCACCCGGACGGCCCAATCAGCGTGACGAACTCCCCTTCGAGCACATGCAGGTCGATGTTCCGAAGCGCGGCGGCGGAACGGTCCGTCCCGGCGGCGTAGGTGCGGCAGACCCCTTTGACGTCTATCATGACGCGGGGGGAAGTCATTTGACCAGCCCTTTCTGCCAGCGCAGTATCCGGCGCTTCACCGCGTCGATTGCCGCCAGAATGGCGGAGAAAGCCACGGCCATGATGACGATTGCCGCGTATACCTTCGAGTACGCGCTCCACCCCTTCGCCCAGTTCAGATACCAGCCGAGCCCCGCCTTCGCGCCTATCATCTCCGACACGACCAGAGTGGCAAAGGACACGCTCGTAGCGGTGGATATCCCGATGAAGATGCTCGGCATCGCGTTTGGAATGGCTATGCGGAACAGCAGGAACATCTCGCCGGCCCCGAGCGTGCGTGCGACCTCGTAGTACGCCTTCGGCGTCGAGGCTATGCCGACTGCCATCATGAAGGCTATCGGGAACCACGAAGCGACCGCTATCAAAAAGACGCCGCCCATGAAGCTGGTAGGCAATACGACCATGGCGATCGGTATCCAGGCCACGGCGGGGATGACCCCCGATATCTTGAGCAGTGGGTACGCCCAGTAAAACCATTGCCTGTTCCAGCCGATCAGGACGCCCGTCACGATCCCCAGAAGCGCCCCGGTGATGAGCCCCGCGAAAAACAACCGCATCGAGTAGGCGGAGCTGATCAACAGCATCCTCCAGTCTTCCGCCATGACCTGCAAGATTTGCACTGGCCCGGGGAAAAACGGCAGCGGCAGGATGCCGCTTTTCGTCGAGAGCAGATCCCAGACGGCAAGCGTCACTCCGGTCGCGAAGATGAACTGCGCCTTGTGCAGCAGTTCGCGCCGAAGCCTCAGCAGCCAGCCTGAAGCGGCGTAAAACGCAAAAAGGGCGAGCGGGAACGCGCCAACGAAGATGCGGTACGCGGTTGGCTTCACCGTCTGCACCGATGGCACGAGCACGTCCACAGCGAGGGCGAAGAAAAACGACGCGCCGCCTAGCGCCAGCCACGCTTTGGACTGCGGTTTCCAGTATGCCGCGTCCCCTTCGGCCTCGGAGAGCGCGCTCCTTTGCGAGCTGCCCTCGGGCGCTTCCTTTTCCGCAGGGGCGCGCAGTGGTTCGACGCCTATCTCCAAACTGCCCACGCCGACGCCCTCAAACAAAGCGAAGAGCCAATACAAGCCATATCCATACCCCATTTCGCAAGATCACATAAAAAAAACCCGCTCGCGGCGGGCCGGTTTTTTCTGACAACGATCCTTAGGCGAGCCGAACTTCAAGAAATCATCTGTGCGG
>JAISQC010000119.1 GCA_031274465.1 Synergistaceae bacterium
CCAGCCTATCCCGGCATCACGCCGTGCTTGCGCCTCGGGCGCAGCTCGTTTTTGCCGGCAGTCATGACGATCGCCTGATGGAGGGCGGGCCTCGTCTCCTCGGGCAAGATCACCCTGTCCACGAACCCGCGCGCCGCCGCTACGTAGGGGTTGGCGAACGCGGCGCGGTATTCCTCGATCTTTTCGGTGCGGGCTTCCTCTTTGTTAGCCGAAGCTTCTATCTCCTTGCGGAAGATGATGTTGGCCGCCCCTTCGGCGCCCATGACCGCGATTTCGGCCTGCGGCCAGGCCAGCACCACGTCAGCGCCGAGGTCCTTGCTGCACATCCCCAGATACGACCCGCCGTAAGCCTTGCGCAGGACGATCGTTATCTTCGGGGCGGTCGATTCGCTGTAAGCGTAGAGGAGCTTCGCGCCGTGCTTGATTATCCCGCCCATCTCCTGGTTCAAGCCTGGAAGATAGCCCGGCACGTCCTCGAACGTGACGATAGGGATGTTGTACGAGTCGCAGATGCGGATGTGTCGCGCGGCCTTGCAGGACGCGTCGATGTCCAGGCATCCCGCCATGACCTTCGCCTGGTTCGCGATGATGCCTATAACGTACCCTCCGACGCGGGCGAACCCCGTGACGATGTTGGCGGCGTGAAGGGGCTGGACCTCGAAGAAGTCTCCGCCGTCCACCACGCGGGAGATCACGTCCCTTACGTCGTATCCCTTGTTCGGGTTGGTCGGAACGATCTCGCGCAGCGAGATGTCTGCCCTCTTGGGGTCGTCGCCGGTGTCTTTGAAGGGAGGCTCCTCCAGATTGTTGCTCGGGAGGAACGAGAGGGTCTTGCGAATCTGGCTGTAGCACTCGTCCTCGCCCTCGGCGAAGAAATGGGCCACGCCGGAGGTCTGATTGTGCGCTTTAGCGCCGCCGATCTGCTCGGAGGTCACGTCTTCGCCTGTCACCGCCTTGATGACCTGCGGGCCGGTTATGTGCATGACGCTTGTTTTGTCGATCATGTAGACGAAGTCGGTCAGAGCTGGGCTGTAAACCGCTCCGCCGGCGCACGGCCCGGCGATGACGGACAATTGCGGGATGACGCCCGACGCCTTTACGTTGCGGAAAAATATATTGCCGTAACCCGAGAGCGCGTCAACGGCCTCCTGTATCCGGGCGCCGCCCGAGTCGTTGATGCCGACGCACGGGGCGCCGTTCTGCATCGCAAGGTCCAGCACCTTGCAGATTTTTTTAGCGTGAGCTTCGCCAAGCGACCCGCCTATCACGGTAAAATCCTGGCTGTACACGTATACGATGCGCCCGTCCACCGTGCCGTATCCCGTTACCACCCCGTCGCCGGGGAAGACCGTTTTTTCCATGCCGAAGTTCGAGCAGCGATGCTCCACGAACGCGTCGAGTTCGACGAAACTGCCCGGATCGAGTATGCGCCCTATCCTCTCCCTGGCAGTCAGCTTGCCTTTTTCGTGCTGCTTGGCGATGGATTTCTCCCCGCCTCCCTGCGATGCCCTCTCCCGACGCTCGAGCAGTTTTTCGCAGAGTTGATCGATCGATCGATCCGCCATGCCCTCTGATCCTCCTTTTAGTTTAGGGAAACGCTGAATAAACAACCTTTTGGCTGCGAAAAGAACATTTTTTCAGCATTTCCTTAGGGAACTGCCGGTTAAATTTTCAAACGCCTGATTGAATCCTCGGGCAGCCGAATAATCTGACGGCAGTTCCATGTTTTCGTGATTTGCGGCTACCTCTGGCTCAATTCCAGCAGTATGCCCCCAGCCGCCTTCGGGTGGATGAAAGCGATCATGGCGCCGCCGGCCCCCAGCCTCGGCTTCTCGTCTATCAGCCTGACCCCATTCGCCTTGAGCTCCGCCAGGCTCGCCTCGAGGTCATCGACCCTGATCGCGAGATGGTGTATCCCCTCGCCCCTTTTCTCTATGAACTGAGCTATCGGGCTCTCAGGCGACGTCGCCTCCAGCAGTTCGACTTCGGAGTCCTTGATTGGAAGAAACGCCGTAGTCACCTTCTGGTCGGCTACGGTCTCCCTGCCGGCGCACTTGACCCCAAGCGTCGCCTCCCAGAATTTGAGCGATTCGTCGATGCTTTTGACCGCTATTCCAATGTGGTCTATAACCGTGGTGTTCATCGCTTTCCTCCTTATCGTCGTCGCGCATACCGGCTGATTATATATGCCAATCGGAAACTTTGGAAGTCCGGCGCGCTTCTTTTTCGCGAATTTTTCAAAACCGCGCGAAATGGCATCAGCTTGAGCGCGCAAATTCAACGCATTTTCTATACAGCAAAAACGCCACTTGGAACAGAGCAAATTATCGTATATATTATACCGAGCATTTAGCGGCAAATAAGGAGGTGTCGGTTATGGAGATGACGACTTGCAGCATATGCGGGAAAATTTTTGGGGCATCTTCGGGTTCGGTCTGCCCGGCATGTCGAAAAACGTTGGATGTCGTATATGACAAGGCCAGGGCTTATCTTCGCGACCATCCGAAAGAGAGCATGAACGCGACCGAGCTTGCAAAAGCCATTAAAGAGGACGGGCGCCTCGTCGAGATCCTGATGATCGAGGGCAGGTTCGATACCGGGGGCGGCGATGAGCAGGCGGATAGCGAGGACGAAAAAAAGAGAAAAAGACTGCTGGAAGACCTGCAGAAAAACCTGTCAACCCCACAACAGCGTGAACGCGGCGCCACGACATACGCGAGCGACCGGCATGGAACTGGAAAGGAGAGGTAACAAACTGTGCGCTATGACTATTTCAAGCCGATTTCCGAGTCAATATTCTGGATAGGGTCCAACGACCGGGAAACGGACAGATTCGAGGGGTTGTGGCCCCTGCCTCACGGCGTCGCCTACAACTCGTATTTGCTGCTTGGCGAGAAGAACATCCTGATCGACACGGTTAAGGGCTCTTTCGCCGGCGGCCTGTCGGAAAAGATTTCTGCGGCGCTTGCGGGCAAGCCTCTGGACTACGTCATCGTAAATCACATGGAGCCGGACCATTCGGGTTCATTGAACGCGATCCGCGCGGCTTATCCCGGCGTTCAGCTCATAGGCAACGCGAAAACTGCGGAAATGCTGAAAAATTTCTTCGGCATAGGCGAAAACGTGCTGACGGTCGCGGACGGCGAATCACTCGAGCTGGGGTCCCGCAGGTTCACCTTCGCGCTCACCCCCATGGTACACTGGCCCGAGAGCATGGTTGCCTACGACGCGACTGACCGCATCCTCTTTTCGAGCGACATCTTCGGAGGCTTCGGGGCGACGGAAGGGGGAATTTTTGACGACGAGGCCGACATGCGCATGGCGATAGAAGAGATGATGCGCTATTATGTAAACATAGTCGGCCGTTTTGCCGCCCCCGCCCTGAAGGCGCTCTTTAAAGTGCGCGCCCTGGACATAAAGACGATATGCCCGGCGCATGGTCTGATATGGCGCAACGACCCCGGGCGGGTCATCGGGCTGTACGAAAAATGGAGCAGGCAGGAGACAGAGAGCGGGGTAGTGGTGGTTTACGGCACCATGTACGGCAATACGAAATCGGCCTGCGACGCCATAGCCGGCTCGCTTGCCGAAAACGGGGCGGGCTGCGTGCGCGTCTACGACATATCGCGCTGCGACCTGTCGCGGGTGACCACGGACATCTGGAGGAACAGGGGCCTCGTTTTGGCGTCCTGCACGTACAATATGGAGCTATTCCCGCCGATGGCCGCCCTTCTCAGGCATCTCGAGAACAAGAACATGAAGGGCCGGCACATAGGCCTTTGCGGGACGCACAGCTGGGCGGACGCGTCCTTGCGCGAGATGTCGGAATTCGTCGAGAGGTCAAAGGGGTGGGCTCTGGTGCCGCCGAAAATATCCATAAAATCCCGCCCAACAGCCGATGATTTCGAGCAATGCAGGCTGCTCGCCGCCAATATGGCGGAAGCCCTGAAAACGCACAGCACCGACTAACGCCAATTCGCACGGAGTGATGGATTGCATGTTCGAACAACAACTGCTGATGCTTAAGGAAATTATTCACAACCCCCGCGACATGGGCACGTTCGCCTCTAGCTCCAGGGCCCTTGCCGGAGAGATGGCGTCTGCCCTGTCGCCTCGGACGATGAAAAACGGCACGCTCGTCGAGGTCGGGGCAGGCACCGGCCCGGTCACTGCGGCCCTTCTGGAGCGCGGGGTCCCGTCCGACAGGCTTGTGGTCATCGAGAAGTCGCCGGCGCTCGCCGAATGCCTCATGAGGCGCTTTCCAAACGTGAATGTCCGCTGCTGCGGCGCCGAGGAGATGAGTTCCTGCCTCGGCGCCGCCCCCCCAGTGACTGCCATCATTTCGAGTCTGCCCTTCCGCTCCCTTCCCAAGAGCGTGTCGATCGGCATAATGGAAGAGGTGGAGAGGACGCTTGCGCCGGGGGGCATCTTCGTCCAGTTCACTTACGCGCTCATCGGAGAGATCCCCTGCATACCCGCCGCATTCAGGAAGGTGAGGTCGCGGCTGGTGTTCCTGAACTTCCCCCCCGCAAAGGTGGAGGTTTTCGTCAAGCCCAAGCCGAGGCGAGCGTACGTCGATTAGAAGCCCGTTCGGGGACTGAGTCGCGAATTTTATGAGGATACTCTCCCTTAAAATATACGCAGACACCCTAAACGGCTACAGGGACGGAGTTCCGCGCCTGCTTGACGTGTTCGGCGAGCTCGATGTCGGGGCGAGTTTCTTTTTTGGGATGGGCGCCGAGGGGACGGGGTCGCCGGTCTCAAAATTTTTGGGCGAGGGCAAGGAAATAGTCGGAAGCGCCCCGGGCATCCTCCGGGACGCGTCGAAGAGGGGGCACGACTGCGGCATCTACGGATGGAACCCGCAGGAGTGGCGGCGCCGGCTCGACAGATTGAAGGACACCACGCTCGAATCCGACATCAAACGGGCGATGGAATATTTCGTCAGGCGCATCGGCCGCCGCCCGAGCGGTTTCGCCGCGCCGGGGTGCCGGGTGAACTACATAAGCCTCAGGATACAGGACGACATGCGCTTCAGCTATTGCAGCGACACGTTCGGCTTCTATCCGTTCATGCCGCAGCTGTCGTGGAAGGTTTTTTCCACGCCGCAGCTGCCATCCACGCTCCCGCCGATGGAAACGGTGCTGAAAAAGACATCGAAAGCCGAAGCCCGGGTTCTGCTGGCTGAACTTGCCGAGGGACTCCCCGACGGGTTGAGCGTGTTGCCGATGAACGCCTCGGTTGCCAACGTTCAGGAGCTCGCCTCGCCGCTGTATGAATTTTTGCTGAGGCTGAAGGACATGGGCGTAAAATTCATGAGGCTCGACGATGTGGCCAAAGGGATCGACGTCACCTCGCTGCCTTCTTGCGAGATAGTTTTCGCGAAGGCTTTTGGCGTGCCGAACGAAGTCGCGGTGCAGAATCCGAAATGAAGGGGGAAATCCTCATGAAAATCGTCGTGATCGACGGCCAGGGCGGGGCGCTTGGGAAGAGCCTGATCTCCGCCATCAGGGGAGGCCGGAAAAAAACATCCGATTTCGAGATATTGGCGGTCGGCACGAACAGCGCCGCCACCGCCACGATGATCTCGGGGGGCGCGGACAGGGGCGCCACCGGGGAAAACCCAGTGGCGGTCGCTTGCAGGGATGCGGACGTCATCGCGGGCCCGGTCGGGATACTTTCGGCGAACTCCATGCTGGGCGAGATAACGCCCCTCATGGCCCGCTCCATAGGCGAGAGCCGGGCCAAGAAATTCCTGATACCGGTGAGCAAGTGCGACATAGCGGTCGTGGGCGTGTCGGATATGAGCTACGCTGAATACGTCAGGATGGCCGCAGGGATGATATTGAGGGAAATAGAGGCGGAATCGGCGCCTGCCCAGTGAACCTAAAAAGCCCTCGCATTGCGCGAGGGCAAGTGAAAAACCAAATCGTACGTCCTTGATCGATTTTACCGATCTTCCAGCAGCATCTCGTCTCCCAATGGCAGCGACAGCTCCTGGCCTATGTTGAGCTTGTTCGGGTCGCTCAGGTCGTTTGCCTTGGCAAGGAGGGTCCATGACGAGCCCTGCCCGTAGATTTTGCGCGCTATTATCCACAGGCTCTCCCCCCTGCTGACTCGGTAAGTCCTGTCAACAACAAGCCCGCGCAGGTCCAGCTCGGTGATGCCGGGTATCTTCCAGAGGGATTCCTCGACCAGATAGCGGACGTAGAGGTTGGGTATCCTCCCCGACGCCTTGAGCGTGCTCCCGAAGCGCTCGACCACGACCTCAATGCGGCCGATGTCCTTCCCGTTGGACACCTTTTGCCTGGTGAAGCCGATGTTGTACGCCCCTTCGCCCGTGGCCTGCGCCTCGGGCACTATTATGTCTTCGGTCGCTGCCGCGATGGTGGCTGGGGATGGCGCGTATTCCATATAGTTTGTGATCGAGTCGTATTTGTAATTGAAGCGGCTCGTCATGTTGTCCACTATAAGCGCATGTCCGTCCGCCCATTCCATCATTTTTTCGTAGCCCCTGAGCGCCGCGAGCCCCGCCACGCTCACCACGAGCACTGCGATCAGGCAGTTAAGGAACATGCCGAATTTGTGCCTCCAAACCGCCGAGGTAGGGGATTTGGCTATGCTCTGCATGGCAAACCCCGTCCTGCGCAGCGCGGGGTTGCCCGGCTGGAGCGCGAGCGCCCTGTTCCAGAGGTCGCGGGCTTTTTCGTACTTGCTCTGCTGGAAGTATATCCTCGCGAGAAGGTCCATGGCTATCGGGTTTTGCGAGCCTTCCCTGAATATCAGCCGGAAGAGGAGCGATTCGGCCTTGAATATGTCCACGTTCCACGCCAGATATTGGGCCCGCCAGATGATCACGGACTCCACGAGGGAGGCTACCGCCTTTATTTTTTCCATGCCATCGAGTATTTCATCGGTGCGCGATTCGGAATTGTCAGCGGCGGAGGTCTTGACTTTCATGGGTACCTGATGGTGCCGTGCGTGTTCGACCAATGTTCTCTAAGCCTCCTACTCGTCCTCCGTTGGTTTTTTCAGATCGTCCCGCGCGGGCGCGCCGCCCCGCCTCGGTCTTCCCCTCCCGGCCGTCCGGGTTCCAGCGGCTCTGGCCCTCTTCGGTTTTTGTGGTCCGTCTGCCGGCGCCTCGCCGGTTTCATCTAACGCCGCATTCTCCCCGTCCGGCTGTTCGGCCTTCTTCCGGCGCGGCCTTCTCTTAGCCGGTTCCGGCATGACGATTTCCGGCACTGCGTCATCCTCGGTTTTTGCGTCCTGCGCCTCTTGCTCGGCCTGAGCCGCGTATTGCCGTTCGGCCTTCTTTAATCGCGGCATCCTCTTGGCCGGTGCCGGCATGACGATTTCCGGCACTGCGTCGTCCTCGGTTTTGGCGTCCTGCGTCACTTGCTCGCCCTGTGCCTCGTCCAGCGGTTCGGCCTTCTTCCGGCGCGTCCTTCTCTTGGCCGGTTCCGGCGCGGCGATTTCCGGCGCGGCGTTGTCCTCGGTTTTGGCGTCTTGCGTCACTTGCTCGCCCTGTGCCTCGTCCAGCGGTTCGGCCTTCTTCCGGCGCGGCCTTCTCTTGGCCGGTTCCGGCGCGGCGATTTCGAGCGCTGCCGCGCTTTCCGTCCTCTCCGAAGCTGTTTCCTTCGGCTGCGACGCGATTAGGCGGCTGGCCTTTCTCAGGCGCACCCTCATCGGGGAAGGCGGCGCAATTTCCTCTTCCGTTTCTTGGGACTCGTCTGAGGGGGATATGACCTCAGCTTCAAGCCCTTCCGCCTCCTGATGCGCGCGGTCATCCAATGGGGCAAGGTCAGCCGGAGCTGGCATGTCGGCATCCTCATTGGGGGCTTTTTCCTCTTCCGGTTCGGCATCTTGAGAGTGAATCGGCGTTGCAGCAAGCGTTTCTGGAATTGCGTCGCCCGGCTCTGAATCCGGGGTTTCCTGCGCCGCCTCGGGTTCTTCATTCATCGGCAGGGTTTCCGCCGCAGAGGGCGCGTCCGTTGGAGCATACTCTTCCAAAACTGCGGGTTTTGCGGCGTCCTCCGCGTCTTCCTCGTTCATCGGCTCCAGGTTCATCGGTTCCGGGGTTGCTTCGGATTCGACCTCCGCCGCAACGTCTGGCGCGATCTCCGGTTCCGGCGTGTCGGTGGGTTCGCCCTCCGGTTGCGGAGGTGCCGCGCGAAGGAATGCCGAGCTGGCGCTGGAGGCCGGCTTTCCTATTATGACTTCGCCCAGCTGCACGACTTCCCCCCGAAGAAGTATCGTCGGTTTGATAGCGTCGATGACCTGCTCGCGCGTCAGGTTAGGTATCTCGCGCACTTCCAGCACCTTAGCCTCTTTTTGCGGCGCCGTCGTGCCGATGTGATCGACTATCTCGACGCCGCCGTCGGACATCGACATCCACATGCTTTCGAGCGAATAGAGAGCGTCGCGTATCTCTTTAGGCATTCTGGAAAGGCCTTCTATCTTGCGGCGAATGCGCCAGATGCCGGTTCCGAGCTCCACCAGAAAATTAGCCATGTTGAGCCGTTCGTCCTTCGTCGCGTTTTCCATGCGGGAGATGGACGGGCTGATAAGTTCTATCAGTTCTTCAAGGAGGTCCAGCTGCTCTTTCGAGAATTCCGGCTCGGGCAGTCTGAACTCGGCCGGCACCCATAATTGTTTGAGCTTTGTCATAAACGACTGCTTCAATTAAGAACTCCTTCTTTCGCAGAGGCAAGTCTCCGCACACAACACATCTCGTTGATTCCTTCCAGTATGATAGTTTCGCCTATTTTACGAATATCCGCAAGAGGTTTTGGAAAAGTTTTTATTTTTTTTGCCGAATTAAATCAGTCCGCCCGAGCGCCTTTACGAGAGGAAGCCCCAGCGCGAAGCATGCGATCGCTTCCCCGCACCCCACGTAAAAGATGGACATGAGCGCGTTCATGTTCATAAGGAACGACAGATACCAACCGACTACGACCGCATTTACCAGAACTGGGGCAGATGCCGCGAGCAAACGGTTGGGGGCGAAGTAAGTCAGGATTGCCGCTATCAGGGTCGCGGCGCTGCCCAGGAAAACGTCCCACGGGCCGAGGCCCCCCAATATGTTCGCGATCATGCAGCCGACGAAGAGGCCCGGTACGGCTTCGAGCCACAGGCATGGCAGCAGCGTGAGCGCTTCGGACACGCGGACCTGCATGGGGCCGTACGACAGCGGCTGAAACAGCATGGTCACGGCCACGTAAAGCGCGGCAATTATCGCGCCCCGCGCGATTTCCAGAGTTTTTGGCGGAACCATGCCGCAACACCGTCCTCGAAGAATTGGCGAATGGCGAACCGCTCGCGCCATGCCGAGCAAATTAATTATAACCTAAAATCCCGGTATTTTATACATAGGATAGGATGATATTTTTTGAAAGCGCTGTAATACCAATGAAAATAAACATCTAAGAAGGTTGCAAACCTCGAATTTCATATGTATAATATGG
>JAISQC010000167.1 GCA_031274465.1 Synergistaceae bacterium
CCGATGGCTCATGCCGAAATACAGGACGCGCTCCCGGACATGGACAGGGTGACCCTTTACAGGACCCTCGCTAATTTCGTCGCAAAAGAGGTCGCCCATCAGGTGCAGGGCCCGGACGGCGCGTGGAGGTTCTGCGCGCATCCGCCCGACACAAAAGGCTGTCCCGGGAACCATCCGCACTTTCTGTGCTCCTCCTGCGGCAAGATGATCTGCCTGACCGACCAGAGCCTGGCGCGCGTGTCCGTCCCGGACGGCTACGCCGTCTGCGGCAAGCAGACGGTCGTCTACGGGAAATGCTCCAACTGCGCCGGCAACTGAACCCACAGCCTCCCCTGAATGGCGCGACTGCAGATCAGGCCGAGTCCAAAAACATCCGAAAATTTCGCGCGCCCGGATGGCGAATGCCGCCTGCGGCGCTGACGCTTATCTGCATTGCCGCGATGGCCCTGTCGATGCAGCCGCCTGCCGCATGGGCGTCTCCGGCAAGCGGCGCGCTCTCCCCCGAAGGTTCGCAGCCAAGCCAGGCCGCGGGATACCTAGCCGAAGCGAAGGACTCGCTTGGCCTGCAAACCGATCTGCCTGGCGGCGAAAAAGCCCTCTGGAAGCCCCACCCGTTTTGGGATTTCCTGCTCCCTAAATTGAAGATGTCTCGGAGAACGGCCGCCTTCGTCCTATGGGCGGCGGCTGCTGCGATCACCGCGATAATCCTGGCGAAGTTTCGCGACAACCTGTGGAGCGCGAGCCGGGCGCGGCGTTTGGAGTCCCTTCCAAACGGCGACGGCGCGCCGGCCTTGTCGGCAGAGCGCATGGAAATCGCACGAGCCGAGGCTGACGACATGGCCCGCGCCGGCGATTTCGCCGGCGCCGTGCACGCACTTCTTCTTCGGAGCGTCCGCGAAATGCGGGGCCGGATGCCCGGGCACATATCGGCATCGCTCACCAGCCGGGAACTGCTGAACCTGCCGACATTCTCCGCGCAGGAGCGCTCTGTTTTCGAGACCATAGTGAGCTGCGTTGAAATATCGTATTTTGGATCGCACCAGCCCGGCGAGGACGAGTACCTGTCATGCCGGCGCTGTTTCGACGAGCTGGCCGGGCTTCTCGGGCGAGGCGAAGCCGCATGAAGGGCCAGATCTTCTCACGCTCCGCCGTAGCGCTGTTATTGTCCGGCGCGATATTCCTGTTCGCCCTCTCTGTCCTTCTGTCGGCCAAAACGCACGCGCCGGTCTCAGGCCTCGGCGCGGGGCCGGGCGCTTATTCCAAGTCGGCGGTCGGGTGCGCCGGGTTTTACAGCCTGTTGCGGCGCTCGGGCATCCCGGCATCGGCAAGCTCCCGCAACTCGCTCTCCGATGCCGGGGCCGGAGGGACGATAATAATCGCCGAGCCGAACCTGGCATACGCCCGCAAGGTGGAAGACTTGCTGGAGGACGCGCCGAGGGCGCTCGTCGTGCTGCCCAAATGGAGGTGGGTTCGTGACGGGAAACGCCCGTCGTGGATTTCGGAAGCCGAGCTTCTTGGAACTTACGAGCCCATTGCCACGCTTAGCCTGATTTCCAACAGGGGCGGCGTATTTCGGAAAGAGTGGCCCCTCGACTGGCCCGCGAACGAACTCGGCATAAACCCCTCCGGCTCGGGCGTGGCCCAGCTGATCGCCCCTGAGGGCATGAAAACGATTGTCGGCGACGGGGAGGGGGCGCTGGTGGCGGAAATAACACGGTCGGGCAAAAAAATATGGATACTGTCGGACCCGGACGTCATGTCAAACCATGGCATCATGCGCGAAAACAACGCCGATTTCATGCTGAGAGTCGTTAGCGCCCTAAGGTCGTGGGAAAGCGGCGGCGGCAGCTCGCCCGTTGTATTCGACGAAACGCTCCACGGATTCATGGCGCCGGCCGACTCCCCCGTGAAGCTTCTTTTCATGTTCCCGTTCTGGGCCGTGACCCTTTTGACCTGCTGTTCGGCCTCTATCCTCGCAATGGCGGGGGCAGGCCGCTTCGGCGCCCCGATCGCACGAAAGCCCGAGCTCGATTTCGGGAAATCAAGCCTCATCGCCAACAGCGCGGCGCTGCTCGACTACGGGGGCCATCATGCGCAGGTCATGGACAGATACGTCAGCATGACCATCCGCTCCGTTGGAAGAGCGCTTCACGCGCCACCCGGCCAGGACGAGGCCGCGCTCGCCGCGTGGCTCGACCGGATCGGGAACGAGCGCGGCGTGAGCGTCTCGTGCGCCGCAATACTGCGCGCCAAAAACACGCCCGAGGCATCGGAAAAAAGACGCCTGGATCGCTTGCACGGCGCGGCGCGGGACATCCACAGATGGAAAGGGGAGATTGCGAATGGACCTGCAATTCATCGCGGACATAGTTAGCGCCGTCAAGGGCGAAACCCGCAAAGTCATCGTAGGGCAGGATGAAACGATAGAACTTTTGACGGCCAGCCTGCTGTGCGGAGGGCACGTCCTGCTCGAGGGCGTCCCAGGCACCGGCAAGACGTTCATGGTGCAGGCGTTCGCGGCCTGCCTAGACCTCCAGTTCGGGCGCATCCAGTTCACTCCCGACATGATGCCGGGGGACGTGCTGGGCACGAACCTCTTCGATTTCAGGACCAACTCGTTCGCGCTGACGAAGGGGCCGATCTTCACTCAGATACTACTGGCGGACGAGGTGAACCGAACCCCGCCGAAAACGCAGGCCGCCCTGCTTCAGGCGATGAACGAGCGCCAGGTCAGCATCGACCGCCAGACCTACGACCTGGGCGATGAATTCATGGTGGTCGCAACGGAAAACCCAATCGAGCAGCAGGGGACTTATCCGCTTCCCGAAGCGCAGCTCGACCGCTTCCTATTCAAATTGGCGATAGGCTATCCGAGCCGCGACGAGGAGCGCGAAATAGTCGAACGACACGGCCACAGGCCGGCAATGCCCAAAATTTCCGATTACGGGCTGAAACCGGCGATACAGCTCGCGCACCTCTTGGCGGCGCGGAAGTATGCCTCGCAGATCAGGATGACGAGCGACCTCGTGGGCTACATAGTGGACATCGTCAGGGGGACGCGGCAGCACGCCTCGATAGAGACCGGCGCCTCCCCCCGAGCCGCCAACATGATGGCGTCCGCCGCCAGGTCATACGCCGCCATCTGCGGCAGGGACTTCGTCATCCCCGACGACGTCAAAAAACTCGCCCTCCCCCTGATGCGGCACAGGATAGTCATGACGGCCGACGCCGACATCGAAGGGGTGACGAGCGATCAGGCGCTGCGCGACATAATAGACCAGACCCCGGCCCCGAGATGATGATCCCGACCAAACGGGCCGCCGCTATTTTTTCGATGTCGATCCCGCTGGCCCTCGTCATCGTTTCGGCGTGGCGGGAGCTATGGTACGCGTCGTTCTGCTACCCGGCGTTGGCGGCCATTTTCATGATGGCCGACGCGGTTTCGTCGCTTCCATCGAACCGCCTGAAAGCGGCCCTTCAAGTGCCGAAGCGGCTTTGCGTCGGGCGCCCGAAGGATGCCGTGCTGACCCTTGACGCGGGCGGGTTCGGCTTCCCTGTCCTGATATGCGCGCGCCTGGAGCTGACCGGCGAGGCCGACGCCCCTGCCGACGCGCTGGGAGAGCTCGCGGGCGGGGCTTGCTCGATGCGCCTCCGGGTGGCCCCGAAGCGGCGGGGGCGCATCGGCGTGGCGGCGGTATGGCTCAAGTGGAGCGGCCCCATGGGCTTGATGGAGACGCGGCGAAGACAGGCGGTGGGCGAGGGAATCGACGTAATCCCCGACGTGAACGGCATACCAAGCGAAGCACTTCGCTATATGTCGCGCGACGCGGAATACGGCGAAAAAACGTCCCTGCTCAAGGGCGTCGGAACGGAATTCGAGGACCTGTGCGACTTCGAGCCGGGGATGGACCACCGCCTGATCGACTGGAAAAGCTCCGCCCGCCACAGAAAGGCGCTCTGCAAGGAATACCGGGACGAGCGCAACCATCACGTCGTGCTGGGCTTCGACACGGGGCGGCTCATGCTCGAGCCGGCTAACGGGATGCCAAAGATCGATCAGGCCATAAGGGCGGGGCTGCTGTTGGGCTGGTCCGCGCTCCGCAACGGGGACTTCCTGGGCGGGTGCGGGTTCGATGCGGCTTTCAGAAATTACATAAAGCCAGGGCGGGGGATGCGGCACTTCACGCGATTCCAGCGCTTCACGTCCGATCTGTCCTACAGGACGGAGGAGACGAACTTCACGCTCGCCATCGCGGAGCTGAACACGCGGCTCTCCCGCCGCGCCCTCGTCGTACTGTTCACCGAATTCGCGGACCCCATTCAGGCGGAGCTTCTGATCGAGAGCCTGGGATGGATGGCGCGCCGCCATGCCGTCATATTCGTCACGATGCGCGACGCCATGCTGGCGAGCCTCCAGAACGCGCCGCCAGAAAACTTCCGCGCCATAGCAAGCGCCGTGGTCTCCGGCGATTTCCTGCGCGAGCGGCGGATAGTCCTTGAGCGCGTTTCCAGGCTCGGGATCCATTGCCTCGACGTTCCTGCCGGAGCGGTGCCGCCCGCGCTCCTCAACCGCTACATGATGATCAAGCGGAGGGGGCTGCTGTGACCGAGCCGCAACGCGCATCTGCGGAAACGGCCCTCCGCAGCGCCAGGTTCCGCGCCGCAAGGGAGGATGCCTGGCACAGGCTCGACGAAATGGTGTCCCGCGTGGAGAAAAGCGGCGTCGGAACCCTTTCGGCCTCGGAGTCGCAGGAGCTTCCCCTGCTTTACAGGTCGGCCGCGTCATCGCTTTCAGTAGCCCGCAACATAGCGCTCGACCGCAACCTGCTTCTTTATCTGGAGAACCTGACGCTGCGGGCCTACCTCGTGGTTTATGGCCCGCGCACCGGTGTCGCGCGAAACCTCGCGGAGTTCCTAGCGCACGGGTTCCCCGCAGCGGTCCGCGGCATGAGGCGGCATCTGGCCATAGCGTTCGCGGTGCTAGCCGCCGGGGCTATCGCCGGGTATTCCCTTGTCGCCTCGGACATCAGCTATTATGACCTGCTGGTGCCGTCATTCCTCGCCGGAGGCAGAGGGCCCGACAGCACGGCGGATGAGCTCCGCAAGGTGCTCTTCGCCCCGTGGCCGGGATTTGTTGAAACATTCATAGTGTTTGCAAACTTCCTCTTCCGCCACAACGCCATGGTGGGGATTTTCTGCTTCGGCCTCGGGGTCGCCCTGGGGGCTCCGACCATACTGCTTCTGGCGTACAACGGCGCCGCGTTAGGGGCTTTTTTCGCGCTGCACGCGCGAGCGGGGCTTGCCGCAGACCTGGCTGGGTGGGTCGCGGTGCATGGCGTCACGGAAATACTGGCGCTTCTCCTGTGCGCCTCCGCAGGCCTGGTCATATCCGAGAAAATTTTGTTTCCGGGGCCGGAATCGCGCCTGGAGAGCCTGGCACGGCACGGGAGGGTGGCTGCGGGGGTGGCGTCCGGAGCTGTAGGGATGTTTTTCATGGCCGGAGTGTTCGAGGGGGGCTTCAGGCAACTGATATCGAACACTCCAGGCCGATTTGCGTTCGAGTCCGCCACGGCGGTTTTCTGGGCGGCTTATTTCATCTTCGCGGGAAGGGGGAAAGAGCGATGACGGACGTCGAGGGACGCCTGAGCGCCCTGATCGAAGGCGTATCGCGCGAGCAGCGCTCCATAGAGACACCCGAGGGGGTCTCCCTCCGGGTCGCTCTCGCCACCCGCATGGAGCGCGTCAGCGCGTTTCTGCTCGACATGGCGTTCATGGGCGCGGCGGTTTTTTGCCTGTGCCTGCTGATCATCCCCCTGTTTTTCTCCGGGACGGACATGCCGATTGGGATGACGCTCATCCTGTTTCTGGCGTTCATAGTCCGCATACTCTACTTCACCCATTTCGAGCTGGCGTGGCAGGGCGCGACCCCGGGCAAAAAAATCTGCGGGCTGCGCGTGATAAACCGCAGCGGCGGGCCGCTGGCGCCATCTGCCGTCATAGCCCGCAACCTCACCAGGGAGGTGGAGTTCTTCCTGCCCCTTGGCATATTTCTGAGCCTCGACGCGAGCCTGGGCGTAGCCCGCCAGCTCGCCCTGCTCGGCTGGACGTGCGCGATCGCGGCGCTGCCGCTTTTTAACAGGGATCATCTGCGGGCTGGCGATATAATAGGAGGGACTGTCGTAATATCGATGCCCAAACGCGCGCTGAAAGGCGACTTGAGCGAGCGCGGCCAAAGCGCCGACGGCGCGGCTTACGCATTTTCCCCATCGCAGCTCGCCATTTACGGGGCCTTCGAGCTTCAAGCCCTCGAAGAGCTGCTGCGCCACCCTCCATCGGACCTCGCACTCGAGGAGGTCTGCGGCAAAATCCGCCGCAAAATCGGATACGCCGAAAATATAGAGCGGCATGACGTCCGCCGGTTCCTCGGCGATTTTTACGCGGCGGAGCGGGCCGCCCTCGAACACGGGCAGCTCTTCGGCCATTTCAAGGCCGACAAAACGTCAGCCTCGGAACCGCGCGCCAAAAGCTAGTCGAACACGTTTGACAGGCTGTTTACGGCGACTTTCTCCTTGACGCTCCGAAGCTCGTAATAAGCCACAGGCGCAGCCACAGCCTGAAACGTTGAGGGCAGCAGGAGCATCACGGTCCTGATCGATTGCATCACGATGGCCTCGCCTATGCCCGGCAGATGCCCGGCACGGCCAACCGCGCCCTCTATCGCGTTCGCAACAAAGAAGGCCAATCCCCCGAAAATGCCGCCGAGCACCATCAAAAGCAGCACGACGCCGAAAATCTGCCAGCGCGACCCCTTCGTCAGCTCCCTGCTGCGCCCGAGGCTTCGGATGGGGCCGACCCTCTCGACGACGCAGGCCGGAATCGCCGCGTACCACACGCACATCAGCATTATCCCGGGAACGAGGAGCGCCGCGAAACCGAGCGTGATGGCCACATAGCTCAGGAACGAGACGCCAACCAGAGGCAGGAAGCACGACATCCCTCTGGACACGGAATCCCGCAAAGAGGGCCTGGCGCCGGTCAGGGACTGATAGACGGCGTAGGATATCATGCCCGAGACCACCGAGCTGCAAAGCCCTGTCACGAAGGTCGTAACCCAGAAAGCGGTCAACTGGTGTCGAAACAGAAAAAGCGACGGCACCGACGAGACCAGCACCGCCACGAGCGTCAAGCCTATGAACAGGGGCGGGTTGCTGGAGATCGCGCTCCAGGTTTTGCCAAAGACGCTTGCCACCTCAAACCGGGATGCCGCGCCGGCATCATTTCGAACGTGCGCCATAAAGTTCCCCCTTCTCGCGAAACCAAAACCACAGGCAAATTCTCGGGACTCCGTCCCGAACCCCGCAAGGAGCCAGCCCCTTGACCCCATCATGGCCCATTCACCGCCGAGGGACGATTTTAACCCCTTCCTCCGGGCGGAGCAGGTTTATGTCGTCGAGCGCGTTTTCCCGCACGAACGCGCTTATAACCTCCATCAGGTTCGGAATGTCAAGCCCCTGAGGGCAGAGAGCAGCGCACCTGCCGCACTTAGTGCAGCGCTCGGCCTGATGGCCCTCGCCCAGGACCCTGTAATCGAGCCCGAGGTACACCGTCCTGCCCCGCTCCTTGTGCCGGTTGTAGATTTCAAACACCTTCGGTATGTCCACCCCGAAAGGGCAATCCATGCAATATCCGCAAGCGGTGCAGGGGACGGGCGAATTGCGCCGGAACGCCCCGAGGGCGTCTTCGATCGTCGCGTAGTCGTCGCCGGATAGCGGAACCAAAGGGGAGAGGGACGCCACGTTGTCCTTCATCTGGTCGAGGCTCGACATGCCGCTCAAGACGACGAGCACGTTCGGCAGGGACGCGGCGTAGCGTATTGCCCACGACGCGACGCTCGACCCGGGGGACGCGCTTTTGAAAATCCTAACGCTCTCGTCGCAGAGCGCGGCGAGCATGCCCCCGCGCACCGGCTCCATCACCATCACAGGCATGCCTTTCGACGCGGCGTGCTCGTACTTGCCGCGCGCGTCCTGCCCCTCCCAGTCCATGTAGTTTATCTGGAGCTGGACGAAATCCCAGTCGTACTTGCCGACCGCCGCCTTGAAAACATCAGTGGTGTCGTGCATCGAAAAACCGAGCCTGCGGATGCGCCCTTCGCGCTTTTTAGCGCTCAGGAACTCGTAAACGCGCAGATTTTCCTCCTTGGCGATGTTTTTCGAGCTGAAATTATGGATCAGATAGAAGTCGAAATAATCGACGCAGCATTTTTCCAGCTGCTCGGCAAAGATCGCCTCCATCCCCTCCCTGCTTTCGAGCATCCACACCGGCATCTTCGTCGCAAGGTTGAACCTGTCGCGCGGGTAGCGCTTCAGCGCCGGCCCTATGAAGGCTTCCGAAGTGCAGCCGTGATAGTTGTAGGCCGTGTCGAAATAGTTGATCCCGGATTCGATCGCGTAATCGACCATCTCAAGGCCGCGCGCCGCATCGATGAAGCGGTGCCCCTCGCGTGCGTAGGGCATCCGCATCACGCCCAAACCAAGGAGCGATATCTTTTCCTCGCCTTTGAAGCTTCTGTAATCCATTCGGTCTCCCCCCCAAATAAATTCGCTGCTCCACTGACGCCTGCTGTCAAGCCGTCCTTGGTATCCTTAAACCACAGGTTCAAGACCGTGGGCTCCACCCACACCCGCCGGGGGGTTAATCCCCCGAACCCCCTTATATTATATTTTCTTTCACCTTCAGGTGAAAGAAAATAATTGATGGAGGTCAAGGGGGCGAGCCCCCGACGCGGAGTTTGAGGCAGAGCCTCAAGGTCTTGCCTGTGGTTTTAAGCTAATGGTTTGTCTATTCCAGTTTTTTCGCGAGCACGGACGCGGCTTCCTGCGGGTCCGCCTGGCCTTTCGCCTCTTTCATCGCCAGGCCGTGCAGGAATTTCATCTTGCCGCCCTTCTTGTCCTGCCCCGATCTTATGGTTTCCGCCACGTCGGGGTTTGCCGACAAGATTTTGTCCACCAGAGCCTCCAAAGTGGCGCCTGTCAGCCTTCCGGCGCTCGCCCCCGAACGCTTTACTGCCTCATCCAAGGAAATGTCGTCTCTCGCCAGCATGTCGAGGATGCCCTTGGCCACAGTGCTCGACAGTTCTTTCGCCTCGACCTTCCCGATCAGCCCGGCAAGGACGGCAGGCCTCACCTTGAAATCGGCTATCCCGATGCCGAGCTCGTTCAGCACGCGAAGCACCTCCATCCGCACCCAGTTGGCCGCGCGCGCCGGAGGTGCGCCTTCCGCGACCACGCCCTCGTAATAACTGGCCATCTCCTTCTGCTCGGTCAGTATCGCGATTTCCTCGGCTGAAAGGCCAAAACTGTTCGCGAAGCGCTCGCGCTTCTCCCACGGAAGCTCCGGCATCGCATTCCTGAAGCCTTCGATCTGCTCGTCGGTTATCACTATGGGGGCGAGGTCCATTTCCGGATAATAGCGGTAGTCCGAGGCAGTCTCCTTATTCCTCATCGAGCGGGTGACCTCCTCGGCGTCGTCCCACAGCCGAGTCTCCTGGATTATCCTCCCGCCGGAGTCCAAAACCGTGTTCTGCCGCGCGATCTCGTATTCGAGGGCCCGCTCCAGCGATTTGAGCGAGTTCATGTTTTTTATCTCGACCCTCGTCCCAAGCGATCCGTCCGGGTTGGAGAGGGATATATTGGCGTCCACCCTGAGCGAGCCGGACTCCATCTCTCCGTCGGAGACGTCGAGGTAGCGGGCGAGCTGCCGCAGCTTCACTACGTAATCCCTCGCCTCTGCGGGGGACGACATGTCGGGCTCGGAGACGATCTCCGAAAGCGGGACCCCTCCCCTGTTGTAGTCCACCAGCGAATAGGCCGCGCCGGTCAGGCGCCCGTCTGCGGTCGGATGCACGAGCTTGCCGGCGTCCTCTTCGAGGTGCAGGTGGTGCACCCTGATCCTTTTCGGACATCCCCCGGACTCGATGTCGATATACCCGCCGACCGCTATCGTCAGCCCGTACTGCGTTATCTGGTACGCCTTGGACAGGTCGGGGTAAAAGTAGTTTTTCCTGTGGAAGTTGGAATAATGCTGAATCTCGCAATGCAGGCCCAGCCCCATGCGCGAGCCCAGCGCGACCGCGCTGTCGTTCAGGAGCGGAAGGGTGCCTGGAACCGCCAGGCAGATGGGGCACACGTTGGAGTTCGGCGTGCGGCCGATATAGTCGGTCGA
>JAISQC010000207.1 GCA_031274465.1 Synergistaceae bacterium
AGTATGCCAATGACAACCGCGATATAGAGACGAGGCTGTATACCCAGACCAACGACGGCGTGCTGCACGTGGTCGACCCGAAGTCCATGGAGGAGGAAAAGGCCATACTGCCGCCGCCCACTCTGCTGCCGAGGAGGATGTTCTCACTCAAGTCCAGCATAACCGACGGGAGGTACAGGTGGATCGACGTCAAGGACTACATGAATAACACTGAGGATGACATCCCTCTTTCGTCCAACCCGTCGTACATATTAGACGGGCCGCTGCAGACGCGCTATTTCAACATGGGCAGCGACACGTCGCCTGCGTGGAGTGCTTTCCTGTTCGGGACCCTCGGGCGCGGCGGCGGTGGCATTTACTCCATGGAGGTCGGTGACCCGACCAACCCTCAGTTCTACTGGTACCGCGAGACGATAGAAAACGAGGACGGCGGCTTGACGCTGTTCTGGAAGGCGCGAAATACGACCCCCGCAAACGCCTCGTTCCCAGGGGTTCCCAATTCGGCAACGATAGAGAGGGGCGGAGGGTACTGGAGCGGCGTTTACTTGAACCCCGACGCCCATCCGTACGAGCAGCTCGGCTTCAACAGCCCGAGGCCGCACTTCAGCGTGGCTGAGACCACAAACGGGAATCAAAAGAGGAACATCATAGCGCTGTCCGGAGGGCTGCAGAACAGCCTCGACCTGAACGAGAACGGAAAGATGGGCGCCGCGCTGTATCTGATCGATCCGAACGAAGCCTATCACGCGGAGCGAAACCCCTCGGGCGGGGCGAGGGTGTTCAACGGCGGCTCGTTTGCGTCGGTAGGCTCGGACTGGACCGTCGGGACTAATACGAGCGGCTCCGACCCCTATATGGGGATGATGGTCGGCGAGCCGACTTTCCTTGCAACGAAGGCGACCACATACGTAGCAAGAGGTATGTTTGCCTCCGACAACAGGGGCAGCATTTTCTACGTGTCCTTCATCGACCCTGACACCGAGGCGCCGCTCGACTGGGATGACTGGAAGATTCGCGCCATAGCGTCCCTGCGCAAGAGCGGCGACCCTGCCACGGCGAGCTACTCGATACCGTCCGGGGTCGTGGGCGGCACCAGGACCGACCGGTCTGACGAGATATGGATCGGCGGAGGGACCGCAAGCGTTGGCGTTAAGGGTTCCGATGAAAAACTGAACAACAACGAGCAGATGATATTCTGCTTCAAGATGCCCTATCTGAAATCGGCGACGCCGCCGCATGGGATGACGTTGCCGCAGATGACGTCGCAGCGGAGCATGTGGACTGGCCTTTCCCGCGACGTGGCGAATTCTGGCATCGCCGAAGGCGACGAGGGCTGGTATATCACCCTCGAGCCGCCGGGTACCGGGCATGGCGACGAGTACGTCACAACCCAGCCGGTGATGTTCGGGGGCAACCTGTACGCCGGGACGTTCATCGAGACCACGGTCGGCCTCGCGGCTGGCGCTTGCGACGTAGGGCGCCTCGCGGGCAAGAGCAGGCTCTATGCTGTGGGGTGGGAGACTGGCGAGGCGGGCCTCTGGAGCGACAAGGACGATAAATACGTGGAATTCGACGGCATCAGGTTCGTTGGCTTCACCATGTCCGAGAAGGGCAAAACGAAGACCCTTATCGTGACCTATGACGTGCTCGATCCGGTTGCGGCCGACTCCAGCATAGGCAAGAACGTCGCCGGACAAGATGATCTGTCGAGGGTCGAGGGCATGGACGCCCTTTCCATCAGGCTGCTTGGATCCGATGACCCGCCGACCCCAGTCGTGTCGAACGACAGCGTGGTGAACTACTGGCTTTACACGAAGTAGCCCGCGATCTCACGTTAAACAAACGCCCCGGGATTTCCCGGGGTATTTTTTTAATCTGCCGCATCCTTCATGCCGGCATGTGATGCTATAATCTCACAGTAAAAATTTCAAAAAACCCGACGAGGCGACCGTCAAGGTGTTTTTCGGGCGAGGCGCCAACGAGCGGATCGGTGCCGGATGCGCGGCCGGCGGGCAGTGATGCCATCGTGGATGAGGCACGTCTATAAGGAGGACCTGCCGGCATTGGCGGTGACGTTCGCGTCTTTGACCGGCACGCCGGAAGAAATTGGATCGATCGGACGTGCTCGATATATACATGCTCGCATATTGAGGTATAATTGACAATCGATCGGAGATTGTAGGCAAATGACCGAAAGGGCGTGGGCTAACTGGGTTTCGATTTAAAATTGGGCGGTGGAAACGCGTCGTTCTGGCTGAGGCTGTCCGCCTCGCCTCACCTCGTGATCGTGCGAGACGCGCTCACCCTGACTTTTCCAGTCATAATAGCCGGGGCGTTCGCGGTTTTGGTCAACAATTTTCCCGTCCCCAGCTACCAGCGGTTCATGGAGTGGTTTTTCGGCCCAAACTGGAAGATCCTGGGCGCCTACATGTGGGGCGGGACTTTCGCCATCATCGCGCCAGTCACGGTATGCGCCATAGGCTACGGCGTATGCAACCTCTACAACAAGAAGCACAGCCTCGACACGATCCATCCCCTCATCGTGGGGCTGATAAGCTTTTGCTCGCTGATGGTGCTTATCGAGCCGCTGAGCGAGGTCTTCGCGATCCCATACAGGTGGGTCGGCATCCATGGGCTGTTCCTTGCGATAATTGTCGCGCTCATATCGAGCGAGCTTTTTTTGTGGTTCTACAAGCACAACGTCCGAATTAATTTTTTTCTGGAAACCCCGAACGCCATAATGGTGAACGCGTTCTCGTCCCTGCTTCCCGGGGCGATGACGATCTTCGTGTTTGCGGGCTTCAAGGCAGTGATGAGCTATTTCAAGCTCAACGACCTGCACGAGCTGACATACGAAATGCTGTGCAAGCCGTTCGTGGGCATGGGAAACAACCTGCCATCGGCGCTCGTCTTCATGTTTGCAAGGCAATTTCTGTGGTTTTTGGGCATCCACGGCTCCAACGCGCTCGAACCGGTGATGACGGAGCTGTACTCGTCGTCATCTGCGGCGAACGCCATCGCGATGGCCTCCGGGGGCGCGCCGCCGTTCGTGTTCACCAAGACGTTTTTCGACAGCTACGTGACGATGGGAGGATCGGGGAACACGCTCTCCCTGCTGTTCGCCTTTTTCATAGCGAGGCGCTGGAAGAAGCCCGGCACCGTCGCAAAGATATCTATCCTGCCTGCCATATTCAACATCAACGAGACGCTGGTCTTCGGCGTTCCGATCGTGCTCAACCCATTTTACTTCGTGCCGTTCGTGGCGACGCCGATGGCGCTCACGGTCACGTCATACCTCGCGATGAGGGCGGGGCTGGTGAGCGTGACCATGACCGAGGCGGCGTGGACCACTCCGGCGCTGGTCAGCGGCTATGTCGCGGCTGGCAACCTCAC
>JAISQC010000227.1 GCA_031274465.1 Synergistaceae bacterium
GACGCGCGCTCGTATTCGTAGAGGCGCTTTATTATTCCGGCAACCTTGGGTTCCTCCTGCCTCACTGATTCGTGGGAATAGACCGAGACGAAAAGGAAATTCCTCAAAACCTCTATCTGCTCCAATACCGGCGCGCTGAACGCTATCCGCCCGCAGCCGCTGTTTGAGACGACGTCCCTCACAAGAGTGTCTATCCGCAGGCCGTGCGAGGCGCCCAGCGTTTCCACGATGCTTTCGGGTATGTCGCCGCCGTCAATGAAACCCGCGCCCTGCGCGTCGTCGAGGTCGTGGTTGAGGTATGCTATGGAATCCGAGACGCGGACCACCCATGCCTCGGTCGTGGACGGGTCGTCCAAGGCAAAGCCGTTTCGCACATCGACCTGCCCCTTGGAATGCTGGATTATGCCCATGCGCACCTCCCAAGTGAGGTTCAAGCCCCTGCCGTCGCGCTCGAGCGAGTCTACGACGCGCAAGCTCTGCATGGCGTGATGGAAAGGCGGCAACCCCTCCGAAACGGCTATGTCCCGCAGCGCGCGCTCGCCCATGTGCCCGAAGGGAGTGTGCCCTAAGTCGTGCGCGAGGGCGATGGCCTCGGTCAGGTCTTCGTTCAGCCGCAGGGTCCGCGAGATGGTGCGGGCTATCTGGGCAACTTCGAGCGTGTGGGTGAGGCGGGTTCTCGGGTGGTCGCTCTCCGGCAGCAGCAGCACCTGCGTCTTGTGCTTCAGCCTGCGAAACGATTTGCTGTGTATAACCCTGTCCCTGTCGCGCTGAAACGCGGTCCGTATCGGGCAGGGCGCCTCGGGCCGCTCGCGGCCCCTGCTTTTGGCCGACGCGCAAGCCCACGGCGCGAGCCACCCCAGCTCACGCTCCTCCCATATTTCCCTGAACGTCATGTTGTCCTCGCTCAATTTATCGGCCGGTTTCGTCCCCGCTTCATTCGCCGGCTTCCTCCACAGGTGAATTTCCCCAAAGTTGTTCCGTCCCCCGGCGCTCGTCATCGGCGGGTTCCACGAATACAAGGCCCTTTATCACCGAGTATCCCCTCAAAATCCGCACATCCGCCAGAACCTTGGAATCGCTAATCTTTCTTTCGATGTTGCGGCCCGTGCCCTCCGGGACGTAGTAGACGCCGAGCCCGTAGTCGATCGAGGCCCTGCTCCACGACCAGCGTCCGAGCCGCCCCCTCAGATAGAGATTTTCAGCCGGGCGCCGCGATGAAATGTCTTTTATAGTCCCGACTCCGTCTTTGTCTATGTTCAGCGTGACGTAGACATCTTTTTCGATATAATTCTCTTCTGTTTCTTCGGGCAGCATGTTCTCCGGAGGGTTCGCTATCTCGTAATCGAGCACTACGTAATCCCCGCGAAGGATGTCCCTCGGGTCGGCGGGCACCGTTTCTAGCAGAACGCGCGTTCCAAGCAGAAGGATGGTGTATTTGGCAAGCGGGATATAGCACAATACGATCAGGGGCAGAACGGCGATTGCCGCGTATTTCGCCGCTGCTGATTTCAGTATCTCGATGAGCCGGGCTCTATTCATCTTCCCCGCCCCCTGAGATCTCCTCCGATGCGGCGTCCGGCAGTTCGGGCTTATCGGACGCCTTGTGCCATTTCCTGTAGGCGTAAGCGACGCCCAGCATTATGACCCCGCCCGATACGAAAAACAGCGACTTCGACATGAAGCTGTAGAATACGTCGAAATACCAGCGCGCCAGAAGCGCGCAGAACAGAAACGTGGCAAACCCTCCGCCGCGCTGACGGCGGATTATGCGGAACACGAGATACGCCCCCAGGAGCAGGCTCGAGAAGACTGCGGGCGAGGAGACATTGAGGTCTCCGCTATAAGAGTAACGATAGCTGTAGGTATCCCATACGGCTGGAAAAGTCAGGGACATGGCGGAAATGCCGACCAACAGCAGCCCCTGCCAGTCGAGGTCGCCCGCGTCGAGGCGCCACGCCATCAGCGTGACCGCCCCCCCTATGATCAGGACTCCGAAAATATAGGGCAGAATGCTGCGGTCGCTGCCGTTCATCACGCATATCCAAGTGAACCAGTTTACGACGAGGAAGTTGCTCCAGAAAATCCTTCTGGTGGCGCCTCCGACGAAAAAATTTTTTAATTTCGAGGACTCTGTGCGCGATTTTTTCCGTGCTCCGCTCCACACCCACCATGCGGCGCCAACGAGCAATGCGACGGCAAGCGTCGCCCTTATCGGGCCTAATGCCGGAAATGCTGCGGTGTCGTAGCTGTAATTGCGATATTCATCGAAATGTTCGATGTAAAGAATATTCATATACGCGATGGCAATAATTTCATACAATATATATATGGATATGTTCTGAACTATGAGGAAAGTCGGGGCGAACGCCAAGAGCCATGTTGCCAATAGCCCTGTTACGCTTCCTTGGGTATGAAACACCTGCGACATGAGCGCAGTGCCGCCCATGAGCAAAAAACCCGAGAGGAGGAGCAGCGCGTCCGAAGCGTTTCTCATCCCGCGTCGTTCGAAAACATACGCCCCGCCGACGCTTGACGCGTAGGAACCGATGATGAGCGCGATCTTGAACCAAGAGGGCAATGCCTGCCAGTTAGCGGCGATGAATGTGAGGACGCCGGTGCCTATCATGCACACGCCGAGGGTCAGGACGACGGTCGGCAGGGTCTTCTTGACGACGTAGCACCCCAGTATGCCGCCCCTTTGCGCGGCGGATATGACTCCGTCCTCGACCCACTTTTGAGATTCGTCCGACAAAAATTGCCGCTTCGATTCGGATATCCTTCGCTCCAAATACAACGCCTCCGATGATAGTCCCGAGTGCGCGGGGTTTTTCGTTCCGCGCACTCGGGACTCTTTTTTACTTCAGCTTGCCGAGCGCCGCGTGGGAGGCAGCAAGACGGGCCACTGGGACGCGGAAGGGCGAGCAGCTCACGTAATTCAGCCCCAGGGAGTGGCAGAACGCCACGCTCGACGGGTTGCCGCCGTGTTCCCCGCAGATTCCGATGCTGATGTCATACCTCACCGAACGCCCCTTTTCAGCGGCTATCTTCATGAGGCCGCCGACGCCGTCGCGGTCGAGGACGTGGAAGGGGTTGTGCTCCACTACGCCGTCCTCGACGTAGAAGCCGAGGAACTTGTTCTCCGCGTCGTCGCGCGAATATCCGAACGTCGTCTGGGTGAGGTCGTTCGTGCCGAAGCTGAAAAACTCTGCGTACTCGGCCACTTCGTCAGCGATCATCGCGGCCCTCGGCACCTCGATCATGGTGCCGACCTTGTAGGAGACTTTGGATTTTTCCTTTTCGATTATCTCTGCGGCGATCCTGCGCGCCATCGCTTCGAGCCGCTTCATCTCTTCCTTGATCCCGACGAGCGGCATCATTATCTCGGGGTGGACCGCTTTCCCCTTGCGCGCCACCTCGCAGGCGGCTGAGATTATCGCGCGTATCTGCATCTCGAAGATTTCCGGATAGACTATGCCAAGGCGGCAGCCCCGGAAGCCGAGCATCGGGTTGAACTCGTGCAGCTCGTTTGCGCGGGCTATCTCAGCCTTTATGGTCTTGCCGCGCTCGCTGTTTTCGCCGACCGACGCCAGCTCTTTCTCGAGGTCCGGTATCTTGGGCAGGAACTCGTGAAGCGGTGGGTCGAGCAGGCGGATGATGACGGGATACCCGTCCATCGCCTCGAATATCCCAACGAAGTCCTCGCGCTGCATCGGTTCGAGGCTAGCCAAGGCCGCGACGCGCTCTTCCTTCGTTGACGCTATGACCATCTTCTGCATGGACGGAAGCCTGTCGGCGGCCATGAACATGTGTTCCGTGCGGCAAAGCCCCACGCCGCGCGCCCCGAAGTCGCGCGCCCTGCGGGCGTCCTCGGGCGTGTCGGCGTTCGCCCAAACCTCGAGTTTGGACTCCTTGTCGGCCATGTCTAGGAGGGACCTGAAATCGTCGGAGAACTGAGCGTCGATGAGCGGCATCTTGCCCACGATCACGACCCCGAGCGACCCGTCGAGCGAGATGAAGTCTCCCTTTTTGACGGTGACGTCGCCCACTTTGAACGACTGGGCTTTTAGGTCTATCTTGACCGTCTCGGCGCCGGATACGCACGGCTTGCCCATGCCCCGGGCTACGACCGCGGCGTGGCTGGTCATGCCGCCGTGGCTGGTCAGGACCCCGCGCGCCGCGAAGAGCCCGTGTATGTCGTCGGGCGTCGTCTCGGGGCGGACCAGTATGACGGGGTTCGCCGCGCCCTTCTCCGCCGCCTCGTCGGCGTCGAAGACGACTTCCCCGACCGCCGCGCCCGGGGAGGCCGGCAGGCCCTTTGCCAGCACCTTGTATTTCGCGGTCGGGTCGATCTGCGGATGGAGGAGCATCTCGACCTGCTCCGGGGAGACGCGGGTCACGGCGGTGGTAGCGTCGATCAGCCCTTCCCGGTGCATGTCCATGGCTATCTTGACTTCGGCGGCTGCCGTGCGCTTGCCGTTGCGCGTCTGGAGTATGTAGAGCTTGCCGCGCTCGACGGTGAATTCGATGTCCTGCATGTCCTTGTAGTGTTTCTCGAGCAATTCGGCTATGCGTGAAAACTCTTTGTATACGTCGGGCATGACCTTTTCCAGCTCGGCTATTGGGCTTGGTGTCCTGATGCCGGCCACTACGTCCTCGCCCTGCGCGTTGACCAGATACTCGCCATACAGTTTGTTTTCGCCGGTCGATGCGTTGCGGGTGAAGCAGACGCCGGTGCCGCAGTCGTCGCCGAGGTTGCCGAAGACCATCGAAACCACGTTCACTGCGGTTCCGAGGTCGGCCGATATGTTGTTGATCTTGCGGTAGGTGTTGGCCCGGGGCGTGTTCCAACTGCGGAAGACCGCGTCGATTGCGAGGCGGAGCTGTTTGGCCGGGTCGGTCGGGAATTCCTTCCCCGCGCGCTTCACTATATCTTTATAATCGCCGGTCAGCTTTTTGAGCGAGTCGACCGGTATCTGATGGTCGAATTCGACCCCGAGGGACTTGCGCACCTCGCCCAGCTTCTCCTCGAAATGTTCGACGCCGACCTCGAGCACGACGTCCGAAAACATCTGTATGAACCTGCGATAGCTGTCGTAAGCAAATCGCGAGTCGCCGGAGCTTTTGGCAAGAGCCTCCACAGTGTCGTCGTTGAGGCCGAGGTTGAGTATGGTGTCCATCATGCCTGGCATTGAAACAGGGGCGCCGGAGCGGACCGATACGAGAAGGGGGTTGTCGAGCGAGCCGAACTTTTTGCCTGTGGCGGATTCGACGCGGCCTACCGCCGACATCACATCGCCCCATATTTCGTCTAGCAGGTTCGCGCCCTGCGTCCAGTACGCCTTGCACGCGTCGGTGGTGATGATGAACCCCGGAGGCACTGGAAGCCCGATCTTGCTCATCTGAGCGAGATTGGCGCCCTTGCCCCCGAGCAGCGAGCGCATGCTCGCGTCGCCCTCGTTAAAATCGTAAACGTATTTCTTGCCAGCCATACATGTTACCTCCTCATGATATTTTTATCTCCGGGCGTTTGGCGTCGCGGGTCAAAGGCATCTG
>JAISQC010000113.1 GCA_031274465.1 Synergistaceae bacterium
TCGCTCGAGATGCAGGGTTTTTCGCTGACCCTGTTAAAGCTTGACTACACCATCGAGGCGTTGCTGAACGAGCCGGCGGAGATACCGATCCGCGTCTTCTAAATCGCGCGCACGCAAAAAAAGCGTTTTGCCAAAACGCTTTGACCTCTTCCGGGGAGTTCCTCCCCGGAATATTTTATTCTAAGGAAGGGCTGATTAAATAACCTTTTGACTGCAATGGGCGTATTCATCCCTCATCTTCATGTCTGTCAAAAAAAGAATCCTCGGGCGATACCCTGCTACGACTGCGGTTCTTTTTCCGCCATCCATATCGACGAGGAACGAATCCACTCCATTTCGCCGAAAAGAACATTTAATTAGCCCTTCCCTAATTTTTTCGATTGGGAGGAAACGAATTTTTACCATGGGCAAATCACAGGTGTATTTCACTGATATGAGGTGCAATGTCGAAGTAAACCTTCTCGACAAGCTGCGCGCGCTCATCGACGCGGCTGGCATTGAAAAGATCGACTTTCGCGAAAAGTTTGCCGCAATCAAGATTCATTTCGGCGAGCCGGGTAACCTGGCTTTTTTGAGGCCCAATTTCTCGCGCGTGGTGGCAAGCCGCGTCAAGGAACTTGGCGGGAAGCCGTTTTTGACGGACTGCAACACGCTGTACGTGGGGCGCCGAAACGACGCGCTCGTGCATCTCGACGCGGCGTATGAGAACGGGTATTTCCCCCTGGCTACGGGGTGCCAGATCATAATAGCGGACGGCCTCAAGGGGACGGACGAGGTCGAAGTGCCTGTCAAGGGCGGGAAATACGTCCATGTCGCGTCCATAGGGCGCGCAATCATGGACGCGGACATCCTGGTGTCGCTCAACCATTTCAAGGGGCACGAGTGCACTGGCTTCGGCGGGGCCCTGAAAAACATTGGAATGGGCTCCGGCAGCCGCGCCGGAAAGATGAAGATGCACAACGACGGCAAGCCGGAGGTGGATGCCGAAGCGTGCGTTGGGTGCCGGAAGTGCGCGGCTTTCTGCGCCCAGGGCGCATTCGCCTACGAAAACGGCAAGGCGCGCATAGACCACGGCAAATGCGTGGGCTGCGGGTTCTGCATCGGGTCCTGCAACTTCCACGCGATCGCGAACCCAAACGACTCCAGCAACGACATCCTGAACTACAAGATGGTGGAGTACGCCAAAGCCGTCGTGGACGGACGCCCGTCGTTCCACGTCACGGTTGTGAACCAGGTCTCGCCGTACTGCGACTGCCACGCTGAAAACGACGCGGCGGTGGTGCCGGACATCGGGATGTTCGCGAGCTTCGACCCGGTGGCGCTGGACAAAGCCTGCATCGACGCGGTGAACAGCGCCCCGGCGATAAATTCGAGCATAATATCCGAGCGGGAGCGGAAATCCGGCGACCACTTCACGGACATCCACCCAACCACCGACTGGCGCGGGCAGATAAGCCACGCGGTGCAGATCGGGCTTGGCAATGACGAGTACGAATTGATAACTATTCGGTAAACTCGCTTGCGATGAAACGGCATCCAGGCTGACGGATGGCGGGTTATCTTATTTACCGCGCCCGGGCGATTTTCCGGGTTCGGGCATGAAAAAACGGGGGGCCTTCGGTATTTCGGGTCCCCCGTTCCAATGGGCGCGAGGTTCGCGCTTTTATTTCTGTCCGGCGGCAGCGTTCATGAAGCGCCTCTGGTAGCTGATGACCTGGTTAGTGGATGTGAAGCGGGCGAGATAGTCCGGCGGCGCCGTGATCACCACCCTGTCATTCATGTCTATGAACTCCGGCTCGCACAGTAGCTTGTCGATGTCCGGATAGTTGTACGGGCCTTCCATCGAGCAGACGATGAGCCTGGTGTCGGGAATGTTGCAGTTGCGCAGGACCCTGAGGTTGTGGCGCATTCCGTCGAGCCCGTCGGAACCTTCCTCGTCCTCGAAGTGGCGGTATTTGATTATGTCGCGCCCGAAACGCAGGACTTCCCTCAGGTCCGTCCCCGCCTTCGATGGCGGATAGTAGTCGTTGCTCAGGAAGTGCGCGCGCAGAGCTTCGAGATGGGCGGTGTTTTCCGTGGCGTCGTATGCGTCCACCAGCTCCTTGATCTTCATGCTCTGCACCAGCCTGTGGCGAAGGAAGGTGTTGATGAAATACGGCCTGGCCTGAAGCGCGAGCTGCGTCTGGAAGGGCTCGAACATGAGCGTGAAATTAATCCTGAAACCGTGCTCGTGGAGCTTAAGAGCCAAGGTGTGCCCTCGCATCGCGTCTGCCGTGGTTATCTCGTCGTAGCCCTTGTCGAGCTTTTTATCCCCCTGCAGGAGCAATCCGACGTTCTTCGGGGTAACCGCGCCCGTGTGGGGGACTTTTATGACCACCCGGTATTTGGTGAGCATTTCGCGGAACTTCTCCGCCTCGTCGAGAAGCTTGCCGAAATCCTCCTCGAAGGGGTTGTTCAGCTCGACGCTTATGTCCGCGCCTGGGCCAAGGACGCGGCCGATCTCGCCCATTACCTCGTCGCGGGTCTTGAACTTGTTGCCCACGTTGGCTTTGGGGTTATTTATGAAAAGATCGTAGATGATGCCCGGGTTGCAGGTGAGGTTGGCGAGGAACGGGCTGATCGCGGCTACCTCGTAAGGGTCCGCCGAGTCTGCGGAATAGAGCACCTGAGTTGGGCGGGGGGCGCCATTTTTGTCCTTTGAGATGTCGCGGACCAGATCGACCCTGAGCACCCCGTCGGCGTCGAGCTTTAAGTCCCTGCGAAAACCGGCCGGCGTGCCAGCCGGCGTCGGGAAAGTCTTCAGGACTTCGCGGAACTCGCCCGTGACGCCTATGAACTTGACGACGTCCCTGAGTGTCAGATACGATTCGCTGCATATTTCCGTGTCCAGCACCCTCGCAACGTAATCTTCCTCGCCCTTCGCCGCCGGAGCGGCGAAGGAATACAAACCGAATTTCAACATGCCAGTCCCTCCGTAAATTGTGAGTTTATTAAGCATCCGGAACTTATGAAAAACCAATCTTACATGTTAAAAAACCCCATGTAAAATCCTGAATATACAGATTATATCATTATGAATAAAAAATTTCGATCCGTTCCAAACGGATTTCAAAAAATTGTTTCCCTAAGCCCTCGCCGCGCAGAGCAGCAGTTTCGGGCAAGGCACGGCAGTCATGCTCAATTGGTTTTGAAATTTTAGAGTATTATAAATAAAAAAGGAAAAAAGGCGAGCCGCGCCGGTAATTTTTTGGTAATTTTTCAAAAGGCTATTGACAGGGCATGAGCTGATATATAAAATGTCAAGCACTTTGGTTCAGAGGCACGGCACTAAGGTTCGGGAGGAGGGATCGCCATGTATATGAACGCAATCGGAAGCTTCATAATTATTCTGGTTCTGGTACTTAGCCGCGGGTCCCGCCCGAGGCCGATTGGTGCTTGAACCAGCATTGATCGAAACCGGGCCGGGGCCCCTACTGGGGTCCCGGTTTTTTTATGCCCTCGCGGGCAAAAGGTTTTTTCGGGAATCATCGCGTATAAAAATGGAGGCGAAATGACATGAGATGCACTTTCAGCGTTTTGACACAGGACAGCCCGGGCGTTCTTATGAGGATAGCGAGCCTCATCTACAGGCGGAATTACAACATAGCCAGCCTGAGCGTGTCGCAGACCAACCAGCCCGGCATCTCCCGCTTCACGATAATGGTGGACGCGCACGAATGGGCGATCGAGCAGGTCGAAAAGCAATTGGTGAAGCTGGTGGAGGTCATCTCGGTCGAAAACCTCAACCAGAAGGGCAAGTTCGTCGAGCGCTGGCTCTCGCTCATCAAGGTGAAGGCGAGCATGGAGACCCGCCCGCACATACTGCAGGTGGCGGACGTCTTCAGGTGCAGGGTGGTGGACATGGGCAGCGACGCGCTGACGCTGGAGGTCACGGGAGATGAGGGCAAGATGCGAGCTTGCACCGAAGCCTTGCGCGCTTACGGCATACTCGAGATAGCAGGTTCCGGCTCGGTCGCGCTGAGCCGCGCCGGTTTCCGCGACGACGCCGGATACGAGCCTGCGGATCCCGGCGGGTTTGGCTACGATATGGGCTACCTCATGGCTGGAAATGGAAACATGTCGCAAAATGCGGTTTAAGCGGCAGATATAAACTAAATATACTCAAAGAAGGAGTGTTTTCAATGGCAAAAGTGTACTACGACAGAGATGCGAACCTCCAGGCGCTATCCGGCAAGACGGTGGCGATTCTCGGCTACGGCAGCCAGGGCCACGCTCACGCGCAAAACCTCAAGGAGAGCGGCATATCCGTGATAGTGGGCCTGCACGAGGGCAGCAAGTCGCGCGAGACCGCGCGCGGCGACGGGTTTGACGTCTATTCGGTGGCGGATGCGGCCCGCAATGCCGATATCATAATGTTCCTGATGCCCGATCACGTTCAGGCCGAAACCTACAACACCCATGTCGCCCCGAACATGAAGGACGGCGCGGTGCTGGCGTTCGCCCACGGGTTCTCCATCCACTTCGGCCAGGTGGTCCCGCCAAAAGGCAACGACGTCTTCATGATCGCCCCCAAGGGCCCCGGGCACATCGTCCGCCGCATGTACACCGAAGGCAAGGGGGTCCCGTCCCTCGTCGCCGTATATCAGAACGCGTCGGGCCGCGCCATGGACATCGCCTTGGCGTATGGCGCCGCTATCGGCGCCGGCAGGTCGGGAATACTCGAGACCACGTTCAAAGAGGAGACAGAGTCCGACCTGTTCGGCGAGCAGGCTGTGCTGTGCGGGGGCTTGAGCGAGCTGATCAAGGCCGGGTTCTACACCTTGGTCGAGGCCGGCTACCAGCCTGAGGTGGCGTATTTCGAGTGCCTGCACGAAGTCAAGCTGATAGTGGACCTGATCTTCGAAGGCGGGCTCACGTGGATGCGATACTCGGTCAGCGACACCGCCAAGTACGGGGACCTCGCCTCCGGCAAGCGCATCGTGGACGACAGGACTAAGGAGAATATGAAAAAAATACTCGAGGAGATTCAGGACGGCACGTTCGCAAAAGACTGGATACTCGAGAACAGGGCCGGGCGCCCCAAAATGAAAAAATGGGTGGCTGGCGAGCGCGGCCAGCTGATCGAGAAAGTCGGCAAGGAGTTGCGCGGGATGATGCCCTGGCTCGTCAAAAAAGAAGCGCCGGAGTATTGAGCATGGGCGCCTCAGGCGATTCTGTAAGAATTTTCGACACCACTATGCGGGATGGCGAGCAAGCCGCTCGCATCAACCTCAACACCGGCGAGAAAGTGCAGATCGCCCGCGCGTTGGAGCGGCTGAACGTCGATGTCATAGAGGCGGGCTTCCCCGCGTCGTCGAAAGGGGACTTCGACGCTGTGGCAAGCGTCGCGGCCGAGGTGCGCTCTCCGATCGTGGCAGGGCTAGCCCGCACGAAGGAGAGCGACATAACCGCCGCAGGGGAGGCGCTGCGAGGCGCCGCCCGCCCGCGCATACACACTTTCATCGCGACCAGCCCGATCCATATGGAGTACAAGCTCAAGCTCAAGCCCGGCGAAGTGTTGAAAGAAATCGAGCGGGCGGTGAAGCTGGCGCGCAGCATCACCCCGGACGTGGAGTTCTCGGCGGAGGACGCCAGCCGCTCGGACATGGATTTCCTGACAGAGGCGTTCAGCCTTGCGATAGAGAGCGGCGCGACCACGCTCAACATCCCCGACACAGTCGGCTACGCCATGCCCTACGAGTTCGAGGAGTTCTGCCGGACCGTGATAACCAGGATTGGCCGCCCGGACGTGATCTGGTCGGTTCACTGCCACAACGACCTCGGGCTCGGCGTGGCAAATTCGCTTGCCGCAGTCAGGGCGGGCGCCCGCCAGGTCGAATGCACGATAAACGGCCTCGGGGAACGGGCTGGCAATGCCTCGATGGAAGAGATCGTAATGGGGCTTCGCACGAGGAAAGACCACTTCGGGGTGGACACCAATATCGACACTACGAAATTTTATTTTACGAGCAAGCTGGTCTCCGGCCTAACCGGCGTCCCGGTGCAGCCGAACAAGGCGATAGTCGGGATCAACGCTTTCGCGCACGAGGCTGGCATTCATCAGCACGGGATGCTCTGCAACCGCGCCACTTACGAGATAATGACCCCTGAGAGCGTTGGGGCGCCCGGCACCGACCTTCATTTGGGCAAGCACTCGGGGCGGCACGCCTTCAACGAGCGAGTGGAGCAGCTCGGCTATCAGCTCACCCCTGAGCAGGGCGCGCTCGCGTTCGAGTATTTCAAGGAGCTGTGCGACAAGAAAAAAGACGTGTCCGACGGCGACATAGAGGCGTTCCTGCTGGACCGGATACTGCGCCTCACCCCCGAGGCGCGCTACGAGCTAAAGGGCTACACAGTGGCGATCGGTTCAGGCGGCAAGCCGACGGCCTCCATCACGCTCTCCCACGACGGAACCGACACGACGAAGGCGGCGGTGGGCAACGGGCCCGTCGACGCGGCGTACAGGTCGATCCGCAAGATACTTCCATTTTCGCCGGAGCTGGCCGAGTTCCGCATAAGGGCAACCAGCGAGCTTGCCGACGCGATGGGCGAGGCCCACGTGATACTGCGCTACAAGGATATAAAGGCGCAGGGGAGGGGCGCGAGCACGGACATCATCGAGGCGACGATAAGGGCGTATGTGGAAGCGGTGAACCGCCTGTACTCCGTCGCGGCGGCAAAAGAGGTGGAGATTTAGATGCCGCGCTCGCTTGCCGAGGCGATAATCGCCTCCCACACGAAAGACGCGGTATCCCCAGGCTCGGTCTGCCAAGTTTCCGTGGACTTCGCCTTCGCGAACGACATAACAGCCCCGCCCGCCATAGCGGAGTTCAAAAAGATGGGGGCGGCGAGGGTCTTCGACCGCGAGCGCTGCGCGATAATCCCGGACCACTTCACCCCCAACAAGGACATCGCATCAGCGGAGCAGGCGAAAATCGCCCGGGCGTTTGCCAGGGAGCAGGGGATGAAGTATTGGGAAGTAGGGCGCGTTGGGGTCGAGCACGCTTTCATCCCGGAGACCGGCAACGCACTGCCCGGCGAGATAGTAATCGGCGCGGACAGCCATACTTGCACCTACGGGGCGCTCGGCGCGCTGGGCACCGGGATGGGCCAGACGGACTTGGCGGCGGTATGGGCGCTCGGCGAGACGTGGCTTCGCGTGCCTGAGACGATAAAGGTCGTCCTGAACGGGAAACCGTCGCGGTGGATCGGGGGCAAGGATCTCATAATCCACCTGATAGGCCTGATAGGCGTCGAGGGCGCCCGCTACATGTCCATTGAGTTTCACGGGGAGGCAATTGCCGAACTGTCCATGGACGATCGGTTCACCATGGCGAATATGGCCATAGAGGCGGGGGGCAAGTGCGGCCTGTTCGCCCCCGACGAAAAAACCCTCGCCTACGCGAATGCAAGGAAGTCGAGGCCGTACGCCCCGGTGTGGCCCGACGAAGGTGCGAGATACGCCTCCGTGCTGGAGATAGACGCGTCGTCCGTCGAGCCCACCGTCGCGCTGCCGCATCTGCCGGGCAACGCGAGGCTGGCTAGGGAGTGCTCGTCGATGGAGATCGACCAGGTTTTCATCGGTAGCTGCACGAACGGGCGTTTCTCGGACATCGAAACGGCGGCCGGGATGCTGAAGGGCCGAAAGGTCCACGACAGGGTGAGGCTGATGGTCATCCCCGCGTCATACGAGGTCTACAGCGAGGCGCTGGAGCGCGGATGGGTGAAGACGTTCGTGGACGCCGGGGCCTCCGTCTGCACCCCGACTTGCGGGCCCTGCATGGGAGGCCATCTCGGCATACTCGCGGAGGGGGAGCGCTGCGTGTCGACCAGCAACAGGAATTTCGTGGGCCGGATGGGGCACAAAAACAGCGAGATAATACTGGCGGGCCCGATGGTGGCAGCCGCGAGCGCGCTGCTGGGCCGGGTCGCGGATCCCCGCGACGTCGAAAATCTTTAAAGGGGCGGTGAGTTCGGTTGGCGGAAAAAATTGACTCGAAAATCGTCGGGCGCGCGTGGGTCTATGGGAACAACGTCGATACAGACGTCATAATCCCGGCCCGCTATCTCTCGACCAGCGACCCGGCTGCCCTGGCCCCCCACTGCATGGAGGACATCGACGAGTCGTTCGCCGCGTCTGTCAGGCCGGGCGACGTGATCGTGGCGGGCGGCAACTTCGGCTGCGGCTCAAGCCGTGAGCACGCCCCGATAGCCATAAAGGCGAACGGGGTCTCCTGCGTGATAGCCGCGTCTTACGCGCGCATATTCTACCGCAACGCCATCAACATAGGGCTTCCGATACTGGAGTGCCCGGACGCGTCGGCTGAAGGCGCAATAAGCAAGGGCGACGAGCTGGAGGTGGACATAGCGTCCGGGAGCATAAAAAACAAGACGAACGGCAGAACTTTCAGCGCCGCCCCGGCGCCTGAATTCCTCACTCTCATGCTCGCGGCGGGCGGGCTTGTCCCCTATGTCCGCGCCCGGTTGGAGACGCCGCGATGAGCCTGCCGGGACCGAAGAAGAGCAAATTCGACATAGCGGTCATCGCGGGGGACGGCATAGGCCCCGAGGTAATCGCGGAAGCTAGGAAGGTCTCGCAGGTCGCGGCATCGCTCGACGGCGCCGCGCTTGAATGGGTGGAGTATCCGTTTGGGGCGTCGCATTATCTGGAGACTGACGAAATATTGCCAGAATCCGCGATATCGGAGATGGGCGGGGCCGACGCGCTGCTTCTGGGAGCGATAGGATCGCCGCTGGTGAAGCCGGGCATTCTCGAGCGCGGCATCCTCCTGACGCTCCGTTTCGCATTCGACCAGTACGTCAACCTCCGCCCGGCCAAATCCCTGCCGAACGTGCCCACGCCGGTCCCCCTCGGCGCGAAAGGGATGGATTCCGTGGTCATAAGGGAGAACACGGAGGACCTGTACATGGGCCTCGGTGCGGTTTCGGACCTGACGGGCGGATCGCTTGAGTGCCCGCTCGACCTCGAGCGCGGCGGCTATTCGATGCGGGGGAAGCTGAATATGTCGCTCGCGCCCGCGATGCCGTTTGCGGCCCAGGTCGCGGTGAGCACCGGCCATGGGGTGGAGAGGATCGCCCGCTATGCCTGCGAGGCGGCTTTGAGCCGGGGCGAGAGCCGCGTGACCATAGTCACCAAGTCCAACGCCGCCCCGGCGCTCTACGGTTTTTTTGAGGACACAGCCAAGAGGGTGATCGACTCGGAGTACCCGGCGGTCAAATGGGACGTCGCAAACGTGGACGCGCTCTGCTACCACTTGGTCAGGAACCCTGCGGCGTACGGCGTCCTGCTCTGCCCGAACCTCTTCGGCGACATAGTGAGCGACCTGCAGGCAGGCCTTGCCGGGGGGCTCGGGACAGCGGCAGGAGGGAACATAGGAGACGGGCTGTCGATGTTCGAGCCAGTGCACGGCTCCGCGCCGGACATCGCTGGGACGGGGCGCGCCAACCCCATAGCGGCGATCCTGTCCGGCGCGCTCCTGCTCCGCCACATCGGCCTGCCTGACGCCGCCGGAAGGATAGAATCGGCTGTAAGCGATTACCTCGCGAGCTCCCCGCCGGTCGGGATGCCGGTAGAGTTCGGCGGCGGGTCTTCCTGCGTCGAGGTCGGAGACGCAATTGCCAAAAAATTGAACGGTTGAGGAGGGTTGTCCGTGGAGATATCCGGCGCGCAAATTCTTGTGAAAGCGCTCGAAGACGAAGGGGTCGAAACAGCGTTCGGCCTTCCGGG
>JAISQC010000115.1 GCA_031274465.1 Synergistaceae bacterium
ACAAGCGCCACCGCGAGCGGGGGGCGGGAGCTTCGCCCGACATGCGGCCTGACGAGCGCCCGCACTGTCACTTTCTGCGTCTTCCCCGCCTCGATGACGGGAGTGTCAGCCCCTACCTCAAGAGCGACGGAATTCGCCGCCGAAGAGCGCGCCGCCGCTGAAAACGACAAGACCGCAATAGCCAAAACCATGCATTTTATCTTACGTGACATATCAGCCACCTCCTGAAAAGAGGATACCGCACGGAACGAAAACAATTGTCTCGCTCGCGTCAGCAAGTTGTAACGAAATCGTAACAGCACAAAACACATCGAAAAGTGATATCATAATAAACGCCCTCCCTACCTCAGAAAATAGGCGGCATAAGAGTAGCGCTGTTGTGATTTTTGGGCTTATAGCGAAAGGTGGTTTGAGGCATATGCTGACATCCAGAGAGCGGACGTTCATGGCGCTTCGCCACGAAGCGCCAGACCGGCCCCCGGTGAGCGCCACGTTCACGCCTGAAGCGGTGGCCGTGCTTCGCGCCGAATACGGCCAAGAGGGCGAGGACCTGGCCTATGTCATGGGCAACGACCTGATCAAGACAACAGTCGGAATCGAGAACAGCTTTTATCTCTACGACACGGAGGAGTACACCTGCCCGTTCGGGGCGCGGTGGCGCAACGTGCGCAACGAAACCGGGCACTACACCGAGACCATAGGCGGAGTTCTGTACGACGACCCGGACGGCGAGCGTCTCCGAGCCTACGAGATACCCGACCCCGATGACGGCGCGCTGTACGAATCCGTCCGAGGCGCGGTCGAGAGGTATGGCCGGGAAAAATTCATCGTCGGATCGTGCCAGTGCTCCATCTTCGAGGCGTCCTGGTATGTGCGCGGCCTCGAACAGATGCTGATGGATATGGCGGCGGAAGAGGACTACGCGAACGAGCTTTTCGACAAAATGATGCGTTTCCCGCTTCGCGCCGGGCTCAACATGATAGACGCCGGGGTCGATATGGTGTGGCTCGGCGACGACATTGCGACTCAGCGCGGAATGATGATATCGATGGACATGTGGCGAAAATATTTCAAGGGCCGCTACGCGCTCATCTTCTCCGAATTCAGGCGGCGCAAGCCGGACATCGTTATAGCGTATCACTCCTGCGGCAACTGCGAGAATATCGTCGATGACATGATCGAGATCGGCCTCGACGTCTTAAACCCCATCCAGCCGCTCGCCATCGACCCCTACATGGCAAAACGCCGCTGGGGGAAAAGAATTACGCTGTTCGGCGCCATCGACGTGCAGTGGCTGATGCCGCACGGGTCCGCAGAAGAGATAATATCCGGCGTCAGGGAGTGCAAGCAGTTACTCGGCGCCGGGGGCGGCTACATACTCTCCCCCGCCCACCACATCCAGTCGGACACCAGCCTCGAAAATATCAAGGCGTTTTACGCGGAGGCGTTGGCGCCAACCGAATACGACAGCCGATATATACGAGGAAGTTAGCTCGCGACGTTCAGCATCTCCGAGAACTTCTCGCCGAGCCCTTGGGACCGCATTTCATCGAGCATCGCGTAATCGGTCATGTCCATTCTGACCGGCGTCACCGAGACGTATCCGTCGCTCACGGCCGTTACGTCCGACCCCTGTTCGCGCGTGTCATCGACTCTGCCGGCGATCCAGTACGTGTCGTTCCCGTGCGGGTCTTTCAGGCAGGCAATCTTGTCCACGTATTTGCGATGGCCCATCTTCGTGATCTTGAAGCCTTTTATGTTTTTCATCAGCTCGTTCGGAACGTTTATATTCAGCAAGACATTCTCCGGCAGAGGGTTTTCTTTAACGTGCTCCAGCACTATCGTGGCCGCCAGCGCGGCGGTCGTGTTGTGTTTGAACCTGTCGCGCGAAGCGCTTGCCAGCGAAACCGCCACGGCCTGCCTGCCCATCACCAGCCCTTCCATGGCAGCGCCGACCGTCCCGGAATAGGTCACATCATCGCTCAGGTTGGGGCCCTGGTTGATGCCTGAAACCACGAAATCGGCGCCGGGGAATAGCGCGTCCAGCCCTATCGCCACGCAGTCGGTCGGCGTCCCGTCGCATGAGTACGCCGAAACGCCTGGGGCGAACATCCCCGGGTCGAGCGGGCGGACGCGCAGGGGGCGGTCGACGGTGATGGCGTGCCCCATGCCGCTCCTCTCTCGGTCCGGCGCCACGACGGCGGAAAGCCAGCCTTTCTCGGCCAATATGCGCGAAATTATCTGTATTCCCTGTGATACTACTCCATCGTCATTTGTAAGCAATATTTTCATCTAGCGTCCAATCCCTCCTATAAAACCAATCGTAGCGAAAAGAAATTGCTGCACGACATTGAAAAAAGGCTGCATTATCGCGCCTATCACGCCGGTCAGCGCCAGCACCAGGATGATCATCATGCCGTACCTTTCGAGGAAGAAAAACGCACGCAAGCCGGACGGAGGCAGGAAGACCGACAGGACTTTCGATCCGTCGAGGGGCGGGATCGGTATGAGGTTGAATATCCCAAGCCCTACGTTTATCATGAGGAAATTAACCATGACCTGGCCGAACGTGGTGATCTGAGGATACCCGTACCCAGACGAATAGAAAAGAGCCCGCGGGAAGAATCTCTCCAGCAGGCCGCACACGATAGCCGCCGCAAATGCCGAGAGGAAGTTGCCGCCCGCCCCTGCCAGGCTGACCAGGGATATGTCGCGCCTGGGGTTTCTGAAATACCTCGAATTGATCGGCACGGGCTTCGCCCATCCGAAACGGAAAAAAATCAGCATCAGCGTCCCGACGGGGTCGAGATGGTCCAATGGATTGAGCGACAGGCGGCCCTGCCCTGCGGCCGTATTGTCCCCGAGTTTGTAAGCGACCCACCCGTGGCAAAATTCGTGAAACGAAAGAGCCCAGAGCAGGGCGGGAATCCTAAGCAGCATATCCGCCAAACCGACGGAGGAAAAACCAAGCATTTATCCATCAATCTCCATTCTCAATCGCAGTTTTCGACAACCCATTTAAGAGTGCTGAAATCCGAGCGCAATACCTCCCTGACCGTGATGACCGGCGGCTCGCATGAATTGTTTTGCCTGACGCACTCCATGGCGCGCCTGAGGTTCTTCTCGGTCGTGAGGCAACGAAAATTCAATACCTGGAGATCGTTGACATCCCCTTCCCATCGGTACGTGCAACCGGCCTCCATGACGGACGCACCGGCGGCAAGACCGTTTTCCACCAGCGCGGAGGCAGTGCGAGCGGCCTCTTCGCGATCCCGGCAGAACGTGGCGAGCTCGTGAACGGTCGACATGCGAAGCATCAGCTCCCCGAGTTCGCGGGCTCTGGCCTCCCATGCCTCCATACTGCCGACGTTGCACAGCACCATGTCGGACAGCGCCTGTTTTTTGGACGAGCCAATCATAAAACGCTCGCGCAGCGCGATCTCGTCCTCGCGCCAGCCCCTCGACAAGTTCCTGGCGACCCTCAGGTCGTCCGTTGACGTCACGCATATCACGCAGTCGATGAGGTCGAACCACCCAGTTTCGAACAAAAGGGGGATTTCGAGGACTATCCAGCCGCCCACCTTGCGCACCAGCTTCACCATCTCCGCCTTTGTTCCGGGGAGCGTGAGGGAGAGGGCGAAACGGTAATCCTCTTCTTTTGCGAAAACCTTCTCCGCGATCTTTCCAAAGTCGGGCTGCCCGTCGCTGTACACCTCGGGACCCCAGCGGAGTTCCGATTTTTCTCTCACTTC
>JAISQC010000274.1 GCA_031274465.1 Synergistaceae bacterium
GGAATTATGGGCTTGCTGATCTCCTCCAGAGAGAGCCCGGTGATGGCGCTTGCCACGTATATGTCTATGGCGACCGGAGGAGTAGCCATGCCTATGGCCAGGCCTACCGCCATAATGAGCCCGAAGTGCGTGAGGTTGCCGCCGAGGCTGCTTATGGCCGGAAGGAATATCGGGGTCAATATTATCAGCGCCGACGCCGTCTCCATGAACATTCCGGCTATCAGTATCAGGACTACTATTACCAAGTAGACTGCGGATGATGCGCCGCCCGTGGCCTGAAGCACCGCTTGGGCCACCCTGTCCGGGATGCGGTAGAAGGCGAGCTGCCAGCCGAAGATCTTGGAGGTAGCTATGATGAACATTATCAGGGAGCTCGTCACGCCTGCATTGACTACCAGGCGATATACCTTCTTGAAGTCGAGCGCCTTGTAAATGAACACCGCGACCAGGAACGAATACACCACCGCCACGGCAGCCGCCTCGGACGGAGTGAAATATCCGGAGAATATGCCGCCGAGTATCAGAACTGGCGTTATTATCCCCCACAGCGCGTCGAGAAAGAGCCGCATTTTGGCACGGAAACTCACCTGGCCGCTCGCCGGATAGTTTCTCGCGCGCGCGACGTAAAGCGCGTAGATTATCAGTATCCCGCCCATCATGAACCCGGGCACGAAACCCGCCATGAACAGACGGCTCACCGGAACTCCGGCAATGACCGCGTAGAGCACCATCGGGACGCTTGGAGGTATGACCACCCCTATCGTCCCGGCTGCCGCTATGAGCCCGGCTGAGAAGTCGAGGTCGTATCCTTTGCTTTTGAGCTGTGGAAGGAGGGCGGAGCCCACGGCGGCGGTCGTCGCCGCGCCGCTGCCGGATATTGCCGCAATGAACATGGATGCGACTATCGACACTATCGAGAGGCCTCCGCGAATTCGCCCAAGCGTGGATTCGGCGAAGGCGACTATTCTCTCGGATATTCCCCCCTGCGCAAGTATGTCCCCCGCCATTATGAAGAACGGGACAGCCACGAGCGAAAAGGAGTTGACTCCGGCGAAGAGCGTCTGAGGCAGGGCTTCCAGGGGCATGCCAGACAAAACCATTACCAACAATGCGGATACGCCTATCGACAACGCGATAGGCACGCCGGCGACGAGCATCGCGAGGAAGGATATTATCAGCACGGCGCCCATTTAATCCGCCTCCGCGGAATCCGGCCGCCTCACCAATTCGTCTATACGCGCGCACAGGTGCAGGATGACGATCGCGCCCGTCAACGGGAATACAAGATACATCCAGCTCATGGATATGGGAAGCGACGAGGCCATCTGCATCCGCTCCTGCAGGCAGAGGGCCCCTCCGTACCAGCCCGTTGCGGCGAAAAACACGATGCCCAGCGCCTCGATGGCTATCATGGCAAATCGGCGGATACGCCGAGGCAGGGCGTCGCGCAAGAATCCGACAGCGATGTTCGACCCCCTCTTGAAAGCGACTGCGGCACCGAAAAAGGAGGCGAACACCAACAGGAAGCAGGTCAGCTCCTCAGACCAGGTCAGAGCCTTGAACCAAATGCGGCAGACGATCTGGAGGAGCGTGACGACCGTCATCAACGAGATGACCGCGAACAACGCGGCCTCGCACAGTGCGTTCAGTCTGTCGCTGATCCGCATCAGCGGCAACGTTTCCGGATGTCGCGCCATCACTGCGGGTCCGTCTATTTAGTGTCCAGTATCGACTGAATGAGTTCTTTTCCGAACTGCGCTTCGTACTTCTCGTATACGCTCGACACAGCCTCCCTGAAGAGGGCTATATCCGGCTCGGTGACCTCCATCCCGGCGTCTTTAAGGGATTGAAGCCACTCCGCCTCACTCGCGTTGTCCAAGTCGCGGTTGTGCTTGGCGGCAACTATCGCGCTCTCCTGAACTATGGCCTGCTGCTCCGGGGTGAGTTTTTTCCACGTCCGCATGCTCATAATTATGACGTTCGGCGCATAAGCGTGGCGCGTTATCGAAAGGTATTTGTTCGACTCGTTGATTTTGTAGGCGGCGATGACGTTCAGCGGGTTCTCCTGGCCGTCTATGGTTCCCTGCTGAAGCGCGGTGAGAGCTTCCGTCCACGCCATCGGCACGGCGTTCGCGCCAAGCGCCGTGAACGAATCTATGTAGATGGGGTTCTGCATGACCCTGATCTTGAGATCTTTCATATCCTCCGGCTTCGCAACCGGGCGCTTGCTATTGGTCAGGTTGCGGAAACCGCGCTCGCCGTAGGCGAGAGCCTTCCAGCCCTGCCCTTCCATCTCTTTTATGAATCCCTGCCCAATCGGGCCGTCGAGAACCTTATACGCGTGTTCAGGCGTGGAAAAGATAAACGGAAGGTCGAGCACCCCAAAGCTGGGGAGAAAATTAATGACCGGGCCGCCCGTTATGATGCCCATGTCGACTGTGCCCATCTTGAGGCTCTCCAAAAGATTGCGCTCGTCGCCCAGCGTGGCGTTTGGAAATATGCTGACCGTGAGCTCCCCGCCCGTTTTGGACTCGACGCCCTCCTTGAATTTCAGAGCTGCCTCATGGAACACGTCCTGTTCGTTGATCGCGTGCCCAAGCTTCAACTCGACTGAAGCCAAAGACTCGCCGCTCACCAGAAAAACCAACAGCAAGGCAGCTACCACAGCGACAAATTTCCTCATTACAAACACACCTCCACGAAATTTTAAAAAACCGAGTTATTGGCAAGACATGGCTTTCAATTATATTATGCCAGATATCCGCAATAAAAGCGATACGATTTCATAAAACTCGCTTGAAAATTTTGCGGCACTCTGTTTTGCCCCGCATCGAGGCCATCGCGGAATAATACGATGGAACTTCAATGCGGCGCCTCCGCAGGAAAGATATTGACTTGATTGAATCGGATTCGCATAAGTTTGATTTCCTATATGACCTCACGGCAATGGGAGCGACAATTTTGATCGCCTATTCCATTCAGAGGCGCATCAATAAATATGGACTTAAACTGCTCGGCGAGGACAACTATGTCAATAAGCTCGCGAAATCGGTGGAGGACAATATTACATCAGAAATGGGGCTTGCCCTTGGCGATGTCGCCGATGTTTTTCGTGATGCTCCGTCCGCTTTGGCGTATCTCGAACAGGCTGGAGAAAATTTATCGCTCGACGAATTGCGCGAGATAAACGGAGCGGCCGCTGCCGCCCTCGATAAATTCCTACGAGTGTATGGAGTGCGTTGCGCTGGCGAAATTGATATTACCAGGACACGCTTTATTGAAAATCCCGCGATTCTGTCGGCGACGTTGTCCTCGAATATCAAAAGCTGCAAAAAGGGGCAGATGCGCGAGGAATTTGCGGCGGGGAAACATGCCGCTCAAAAGGACACGGACAGATTGCTTGCGGCGGTTCAAACCCGCTACGGCAAGCGCAAAGCGCGAAAACTGGCTTCTGATATCAAGTTTTACCGCGACTTTGTCGGACTGCGCGAAGCACCGAAGTTTTTCTGGATACACCGCCTCTGGTCGTATAAGAAAGTTTTGATTGAAATCGCTGATGATTTAGTCAGAAACGGCGTGATTGACACGAAAGACGACATATACTATTTGTATATGGACGAACTCCGTGTTGCAATTGCAACGCATAAAGCCGACAAGCAAGCCATTGCCGGCCGCCGCAGAAGTCAGATACCCCCGGCAGAGCCGCATAGGCGCTAACTTAAGCGATCTTACTTCATGTCGGGGGATGCAAGCGCTTTTCGCTCCACAGTTTTTGACTTTAGCCCACTCAGGGAGCTGTCACGCAGTGACTGAGGGAGTGCTTTCGCGCTCAAAAAACACCCCCACCACCGCAAGCGGTCCCCCTCCCCCATTGGGGGATGTAAAATCGTTTAG
>JAISQC010000200.1 GCA_031274465.1 Synergistaceae bacterium
AGAGTCGGTTTTCGACGAGATAGCCCGGCATATTGGCGGCATGCTGGCGCCTCGGGCCGGCGTTTTGCAATGAAGGTGGGAAGCGCTTCGAAATTAAAGAGCGGCGAGGCTGCGCCTCATGCAGGGCAGAGCTCTGGCAGGGGCAGCGCGGTCTCGGGGATTGGCGGCGCCTTCGCGGAAATCGCCGAGGAGATGGAAGCGGGGGCCATCATAGCGGAGCTCGACAGCATAGGCGCGGAGCTGTCCAAATATCCGACGCAGGCGTTGCTCGGCAAGTACAAGGAACTCGTGCGCATGGCGCTTGAGCGGGTGAAAAACGGCGCCCGCGTGAAGAGGGAATATAAATGGCGCAGGACGGAACGTTCAATGTTTATGGTGATAGAGCGCGTGGAAGACGCGCTCGGAGAACTCGGGGAGCTGGAGTCCGCTCTCGGCCGGGAGGGCGAGAGGGCTAAGGTATTGTCGCTGATAGACGAGATAAAGGGATGCCTGATATCGCTCCTGCTCTGACCAAAGCGGCGGATATTAGCGAGTGGGCCGCTCTGGCTGGGGTGATCGCGTCCGGCGGAGCGCCACAGGCTCTGCTCGCGGTCGCCGGAGAGGGCGCCGCCTCTTCTTTCAAAGACGCCTACGCCAGGCTCGTGCTCTGCGACTCGGGCACCGGCGAGGACGGGTGCCCTTCGTGCGGGGCGTGGTCGCAGGGCTGGCACCCGGATCTCGTGATCGCCGGGGACGGGGCGAGCCCCCCGGGGGTGGCCGATTGCATCGCCCTTCAGGCGTCGATGAACCTCAAGCCGTTCGTGGCCCGCAGAAGGCTTGCGGTCATACCGTTCGCCGAAGCCATATCCCTTCCTGCCGCAAATTCCCTCCTGAAGCTGGCCGAGGAGCCTCCTGAGGGGGCGCTCCTGCTCTTTGTCGCGGCTTCGGACAACCTCATACCAACGATACGCAGCAGGGCGTGGGCAATTTCCCTCCCCGCCCCGGACGCACCCGACGCGGCGCCGCCTCCGGCCAGCCCGTCCGAATGGGCCGGGTGGATGGGGAGCGCGAAAAAAAAATCCATCGATGAGATCTCCGCCGAAGCGGACGCATGGTCGAGGCATCTGGCGTCCGAGGGGGAATGGCGGATGGCGGCTTCAGTCAGGAACGCGGTCTATTTATCGAAAAAACGGCATATGCCGGTTTCCATGGTTCAGGACGCGCTGTTTGCCATCCTGAGGGAAGGAGTACCAATTGGGCAAATTTTTGGCGACTTACGGTAAACCCAGGTTTCTAGGAATAGTGGAGCTGGGGGGCGATATAAGCGAAAACGCTGGGTTTGGCGGGGCGATAGTGGCCGTCTCGCACAGGGGGGAAGAGCTGGCGTCCGTGATGGGGCCGCTCAACGAAGAGCAGGAGCGGGCGTACCGCGGCATGAAGACCATATCCGAGCACCCCGACGGACAGGCCAGAGGGGGAGACCCGGTCGTGAGCGACCTTGAATTCGTGCGCGTGGCCTCAGACGTGGACCTGTCGAGGTGGGCGTCGCAGAAAGCGGCTGAGGACGGCATTTTGACGGACGCTCAGGAGATGGTCGAGTGCCACAGCCTCGAACTCAAGCTCATAGACGCGGAGACGATGATAGACGGCAAAAAGCTGTTTTTTTACTTCACGTCGGAGACGCGGGTGGATTTCCGCACGCTGGTGAAGGACATGGCCCGCAAGTTCAGGACGAGGATAGAGCTTCGGCAGATGGGCGTGCGCGACGAGGCCCGCATAATACGCGGAATGGCGTCCTGCGGCTTGCCCTGCTGCTGCAGCTATTGGCTGAACCAGTTCGCGCCAATCGGGATAAAGATGGTCAAAGAACAGAACATAGCGCTCAACCCGGCGAAGATATCCGGCATCTGCGGGCGGCTGATGTGCTGCATGTCCTTCGAGCACAAGGTGTACAAAAATCTTTGGGCCGGCCTGCCCGGCCCCGGGAGCAAGATAAAGACGCCTCTTGGGAACTATGTCGTGTCCTCGATGGACATAAGCAGGGAAGCGGTCCGCTGCCACAAACCGTCTGGGGGCGACGTCCTGGTCCCGGTGGCGCGTTTCCAGGATTTTCGCGCGTCCGTGATGAACGGGGAGGAATGGACGCTGCCGGACGCCGATGCGGGAGAGTGGGAAGAGTCCTCGGAGCGCAAAAAAGAATGCGCGTGCCGAAGGAACATGGAAGTCCGAAAAAATCAATGGCATATGGGCGGCGTCTCGCGGCTCGACGCGCCTTGCGGCGAAAAAACGCCGCAGCAGGCGGACGGCGTGTCCCAAGCTGGCAGGGTCGGCGCTGGGGATGACGGCGCCTCGGAGGACGGGCGGCACCTCCAGCGGAGGCGAGGGCATCGCGGCGGGCGCAAGAACAGGCAGGACTTGCCCGAATCGCCCCGCTTGTCCGAACAGGCGAGGGATGGGCTCGCCAATTGCCCCGAGCCGCCGAGCGGCGGCAAGGAGAGCGCGGGAGATGCGGCGCCCGCGAGGGCGGTCCGATCCCGCCGCAGGCGGAGGCGCCCGAGGCAAGGCCCCCCTGCGGCGGCGGGAAGTTGATATTTCGGGCGGTGATGACAGATGGCGATATTTAGCGGATTGGTCTCTAAAGTCAAAAATGCGGCCAACAAGTGGTCGCAGGGGGTGTCGAACCTCTTTTCGGACAGCCCCCTGACCGACGGGTTCTGGGATGAGCTCGAAGAGCGCCTCATCGGAGGCGACGTGGGCGTCGAGGCGTCTGAGCGATTGATATCGGACTTGAGGCAGGTAGCCGTCGAAAGGAGGATAGCCCACACCGGGGAGCTGAAAGAAGCCTTTGCGGGCATGCTGATAAAGTGCCTCGACGAAATCCCTGGCATGGGCTCGCCCCTTGATATCTCGTCCGTCCCGTCGGTGGTGTTGCTGGTCGGGGTGAACGGCAGCGGCAAGACGACCACCGCCGGCAAGCTGGCGGCCATGCTCCTCAAGCAGGGAAGATCAGTCATCCTAGCCGCCGCCGACACTTATAGGGCGGCTGCATCCGAACAACTTAAGGCATGGGGGGAGCGCGCTTCGGTGAGGGTGATAGCCCAGTCTCACGGCAGCGACTCAGCGGCGGTCGTGTTCGACGCTATTCAGGCTGCGAAGGCCGCCGGTACGGAGGTCGTGATCGTCGATACGGCGGGCAGGTTGCACACGAAGTCAAACCTCATGGACGAGCTGGCAAAGGTGGGCAGGGTCGTTGCGAGGGAAGCCCCGGGCGGGGTCGGCGAATCACTGCTGGTCCTCGACGCGGTGATGGGGCAGAACGGCTTCGCCCAGGCCGAGGCGTTCAACAGGGCCATACCCCTTTCCGGCGTGGTGCTTTCGAAATTCGACAATACCGCAAAGGGCGGAATAGCCCTTTGCATAGCGCAGAAACTGAGGCTTCCGATAAGGTATATCGGTTTGGGTGAAGGCACGGAGGACATCGAGCCGTTCTCCCCGCCCGATTTCGTCCACGCGCTGCTGGATATGGAGAATGCATAATGATTTCGGCTGCTAATCAATCAGACGTCAAAAGCGACATGCTGACAACCGAGTCT
>JAISQC010000209.1 GCA_031274465.1 Synergistaceae bacterium
TGAAAATGGCCGCAGGCGTAGCAGAGCATCGCCCGAGGACCATTTTTATGGCAAGCGCGCAGAGGGGGGACGAATATGCCCATTGCAGCCAAAAGGTTGTTTATTCAGCGTTTCCCTAAGATCTCAAATCGAAAACCTCCGACAATTCCTTGCGCGGCTGTCGGGGCGTCTCACCGGCGGGATGGCCTATCGTGGAGCACGCTACGACCGCGTAGCTCTCGGGTATATCGAGCAGGGATTTTACCCTCTCGGGGGAAAATCTGCCCAGCCAGCAAGTCCCGAGGCCGATTTCGGTAGCGCGCATTATCATGAACGTCATCGCTATCGAGCAGTCCACGGAGCCGGCATTCTGGCCGCATTTCATGACGTAGTCGTCGGTCTTGTCGCAGACCGCGATAAAACCATGCGCTTGCCCGACAAACTTCTGGCCATAGCAGGCTTCTATGAAATTTTCCGCCCTGTCCCCGATCTGGGCGTAGTAAAACGCCCAGTTCTGCCTGTTTCGGGCGGATGGCGCAAGCCTGCCGGCCTCCATCACGCTCATCACCGACTCTTTGCTCACAGGAGCGCCGCTGTACGAGCGGCAGCTCACCCGCGCCTTTGCCAATTCCAAAAAATTCACATTTCTCACCCCTTCTGTTGTATATTTATGCAGATATTTTATGGATAAATGGGCATAATGCCAAAATCGCCGCCGCTGATATAATATTAGGGAAACGCTAAATAAACAACCTTTTGGCTGCAATGGGCATCTACGTCCCCCCTCTGCGCGCTTGCCGTAAAAATGGTCCTCGACGTAGCCCTGCTACGCCTGCGGCCATTTTCACGACAACCGCTTTGACGGCGAACGAATCTACTCCATTTCGCCGAAAAGAACATTTATTCAGCGTTTCCTTGGCACTTTTTGCGGCCCGGCATACCTTATATGGTTTCAACAATTCGGAAAGGCTGGTGATGCGTCAGTGAAGCTTAAAATCGGGTTTGCGGCGATCCTAACGGTATCGCTTTTCATGCCTTGGGGCTTGGCGGGCGAGGCGCGCGCGGACGAGGAGGACGTGTGGAACCTCGTGATCGAGGTGACCGAAAGGTTTTTCGAGGGCACGCTTTGCGAGGGCGAATGGGAAGCGGTCGGCAAGGTGGGGTACGCTGGGCAGGACTACGGCGGGTACGTCGTCGAGACGGTTTACAGCGCGCCCAACATGGCGCTGTGGGCGCACGAAACGTACGAATCGAAGGGTTCGGCGTCTCCGCTGGACGGCAGGGTCATGGCGTATGCGACGACCGACTTTTCCGGGCTGCTCGAAGGGCTTGCCCCCGGCATGTCCGAGCGGCAGACCGACGATTTTTTTGCAAAGCCGTACAAAGTGGATGGAGACACAAGGTTTTATACTGAGGAAAGCGGGCTGTTCGACGTCGTGATCTCGTTCAGGGACGGCAAATCGCACCTGCTCCAGACCTATTCGCCCGTGAGCGGCATCGACACGAGCGACGAAGCTGACGCCGCCCTGCTGCCCAAGTTCGAAGGCCTCTTCGAGTCCCTCAAAGATTCGAGAGGCCTTGCCGCCGCGCCAACGCCAGCGCCGGTGCCAGCCCAAACCCAACCTGCCCAGCCTTTGGGCGGCGCGGGTTTGCCCGCTGTCTCGGATGCGATGGACTCCTACCCCCTCTCGGCGAGTGAGAAAAACATCCTGGGCATCAGGCACAGGGCGGCTTGCAGCATGTATTCGGGCAAGCGCTACAAAGACGCTTACGAGGCTTTTTCAAGCCTCGCGGACGAATATAGCTTCGACTACATCGACGCGTACTGGGCGGGCATGTCGGCCATCGGGCTTGGGAAAAACGGCGACGCCAAAGCGTGGCTCGACAGGGCGCTTGCGATAAACCCGAACTACCAGCCCGCGATAGACGCCAGGCGTAAGATAAAATAACCGCTTTCCCTTGAGTAAAAAATGGGCAGGAAGCCCCGTTTGTTCAGCCGGGCTGACCTGCCCATCGCGTCGGCTTACCTGATGAAATTGGTGCGGAGTTTTTTTTCGGTCCTGCCCTCGCCGGGCGTCGGGATCTTGCCCTTCGTAGCGTCTATCATCTTGATGAGCCATGCCATCGCGCGCGCGTTCTTGCGCAAGGTCTGGATGCCCTCCTCGTCCTTGAGGACTTCTTTTTTCTCGCGGCCGTACACCACCGTCCAGTATTGGGCTGGCGGCGTCACGGTCTCTGACAGGTCCAGAAAATCCATCAGCTGGTGAAGTGCGTCGTTTCCCCCAGCGCGCCTAGCCACGGTCAGCGCGGTTCCGACCTTGTGCTTGAAGCGCTCGGACCTGCGGCTGCTGTAGAACGCCCTGTCGAGGAACGCCTTGGTCTCGCCCGGTATCCCGGCGAAATACGTCGGCGCCCCTAGTATGATGCCGTCAGCGGAGCGCATCTTCGCCGTGAATTCGTTTACGACGTCGTCTTTGAAAACGCACGCGTTGGCCTCCGAAGAGCTGCAATGCCCGCAGTCCACGCAGCCGCGGATCATCTGCCCCCCGACCTGCAATATCTCCGTCTCGATGCCTTCCGCCGCCAGCTCTTCGGCCATGATGCCGAGCGCGGCTGCGGTGTTTCCGTCCGCGTGCGGGCTCCCATTGATCGCTACGACTTTCATCTTCATTCCCTCCCCGGAATTATGCATGAGTGCCAAACCCAACCGTTGCGCCGGCAGTCCGCCGTGGGCCTCCTTCCTATGCCTTTCATCAGCAATTCCTTAGAGTTTTTTTCCCAGCCCAAAGGCCTTGTCGAGCCATTCTTTCCTGCCGGACGCGTCGCCCGCCGCATGAAGGCCGTAAGCGAGTATTTCCCCCGCTATTTTCCAGCCCGCGAAATCGCAGGCCAGCTTGAAGGATTTTTTCAGCCCGTCGAAGCACGAGGCGGAGCTGTCGCCCGCAACCGATATCAGCACCGCCCGGCGGCCGCGGGCGTCTACTTTGGAGTTGGGCGAAAAATATGGAAGAAGCCTGTCCCACACCGGTTTGATCTGCGCGGACCACGAGTAGAAGTAAAGGGGGGACGCGAAGGCGATCACGCTGGAAAGGTCGATAGCGGAGTAGACGCTCTTCATGTCGTCGTTCAGGAAGCAGTGAGTCCCATTGGTCCAGCACCTCCTGCAGTCGATGCACCCAGTTATTTTAAGCCCGTTGACCCAGATGCTCTGAACCTCGTACCCAGCCTCAGCCGCCCCGGCGGCAAGGGACGAAGCGAGCGTCGCGCTGTTCCCGTTCCTGCGGGGGCTTCCAAGCAGTATCGTCATTTTCCTGCGCACTTTTTTACCCCTCCTTGCAAGAGGCGATGTGTCGAAAAACAAAAATCGGGATATAACGGCAATGATGCATGAATGCAGCGCTCCGATTTATTTTGGCCCATATATGAGGGAGATCATAAAATCGATGTTCTCCAGGTCTTCCAGCGTGCCGGACGTGACATTCCGGTCGAAGTATATCGCCGTGGCCCTTGCCGGGTCGTACTTCGGCCACTTGACGCCGCTTGGCGGCGGCTCTCCGATATTCGGGTCGCCGTTTTTGATGAAATTCGCCCATCTCGTGTGCATCTCTTCGGCGGTCTTCTCGTATTCAGTCCCTCGCAGGCCCGATGTCCCCAATGTGCCGAGCGTGTCGAACACAAACGGCAGTTCGGCCGCGTGCCGCGCCCCCAAGCCATTTTTACGGTCGTCCGGCGTGACGGTCTTGAACTTGTACATGTAGACGTCGCATCCGGCTTTCGCCGTGAGATCGGCGTACCGCTTCGCGCTGGCGGAGAATACACCGTACGCTG
>JAISQC010000064.1 GCA_031274465.1 Synergistaceae bacterium
GATCGATGCCAGACTCGTTAAAGACGCTGTGCTTGGATATCTCACTTCAAATCCAGCGTACGTCGGCACAGGCATGACGGCTACTGTTATGTTCCATCTGCCCGCGCTTGAGGCCACGGATGGCATCTCAAGCGTCATCGACACGTTCAAAAGGGACTGGAACAACCTCGACCTGTCGAAGATGAAGACGTACGAAAACGAATCTTATGGAAGTTTTTACGCATTGTTTAACAAAATAACCCTCTCTGTTACGCCCGAGGAGATTGTTCGCAACGTGTCGCAGGCCTCCCAGAAGCTGGTGTCGAGGGAGCTGTTTGCCCGCCAGAGGATACAAAATATGCGTGAGGGGGATATCAACGATAAATTCTGGAGGGCTTGGGGGTTGCTGAGGCACGCTAAAAAACTGTCGTTTTCAGAAGCTGCCGACGCGTTTTCGTTCGTCAAGCTCGGATCGGACGTAGGAGTGCTGCCGCGCATCGACGACAGGGAGTGGCGCCGCATGATCGTCAGATCGCAAAAGCATCACCTGAGCCTGAGGAACCCCATGATAATCGACCAATCGGAGGAACCGTTTGCAAGGGCGGCTATGTTCAGGCAATACATTGAAAACCTGAGTTCTTCCATACATTGAGAAGGAGCAAACATAATGTGGCAATTTTTTAACGAAAAGGGCAAACGGGTCGTGCAGCAAGCTCACAAGGAGGCTCTGCGCCTCGGGCATGACGTGATAGGGACGGAGCACCTGCTCCTCGGCATTTTGGACGAAATTGACCAGACTTGCGCCGCACTGTTCGACTCCAGCGGCGTAAACGCGGAAGACATAAGGCTTCAGCTTGACTCTGTCTTGGAAAAATCAGCCCCGAAAGATAAAATAATCGACCTGCCGCTCTCGCAGAGGGCAAAACGCGTCCTCGACATATCAATGAGGGAGGCGCGCGGAATGGGCGTAAATTACGTCGGGGCGGAGCACATACTTCTGGGGCTCCTGTCGGAAGGCGAAGGGCTGGCAAGCCAGATACTGACGCATCTTGGCTTCAACATATCGAGGCTTCGCAAGGAAATACAGGCAATGTCCCACGATTCCGGTGAGATGCAGTTTGCCGCCATAAATTCGTCTCCTTTCTCGGACAACTCCCGCAAGAGCGATTCGTCAAAGACCCCCACATTGAACCAGCTTTGCGCCGACCTCTCCGAGATGGCTCGAAAAGGAGAGCTCGATCCAGTTATCGGAAGAGACAAGGAGATAGCCCGAATTTCCCAGATATTGACCCGGAGGACCAAAAACAACCCGGTTCTGATCGGCAATCCAGGCGTGGGAAAGACGGCGGTGGTGGAGGGCTTGGCTCGAGAGATAGCGAGCGGGGCGATCCCCGATATGCTGAAAGACAAGCGCGTCGTGCAGCTCAACGTCACTAACCTCATAGCCGGCACGAAATACCGGGGGGAGTTCGAGGAGCGCATGCGCAGGATCCTCAAGGAGCTCAAGGATTCCAAAAACGTGGTGCTTTTCATAGACGAGATACACACGATAATAGGCGCTGGAGGGGCCGAAGGGGCTGTAGACGCCGCAAATATCCTCAAACCCAGTTTGGCGAGAGGCGATATACAGGTCATAGGCGCCACTACGCTCGACGAATTTCGCAGGTACATCGAGCGGGACAGCGCGCTGGAACGCCGCTTCCAGCCCGTAATGGTCGACGAGCCCAGCGAGGAGAATGCCATTCTGATCCTTCAGGGCCTGAGGGATAACTACGAGGCGCACCACAGGGTCAGGTACACGGAAGACGCCCTGGTTGCCGCCGCGAAGCTGTCCAACAGGTACATATCCGGCCGATACCTTCCCGACAAGGCGATAGACCTTATAGACGAAGCCGCCGCGCGTGTCCGCCTGAACTCGATGGAGACTCCGGAGGAATTGAAGGAGATGGAGCGCAAGCTGGCCGCGCTAAGGCAGGAAAAGGAAAACATGGTCATAGCCCAGGAGTTCGAGCGGGCAGCCGGGCTTCGCGACGACGAGCGCCACATAATCGAGGACATAGAGGGATATCGCAAGGTATGGCAGCAGCAGCGCAATACGATAACGCCTTCGGTCACCATGAACGACATTGCCAATGTAGTGGCTGAATGGACTGGGATACCTGTCGTCCAGATGACCGAGGAGGAAGCGAAGCGCCTTCTCCGGATGGAGGAGGAAATTCACAAGCGCATGGTCGGTCAGGAGGAGGCCATCGGGGTCGTCTCCCGCGCCATACGCCGCGCTCGCAGCGGCATGAAGGACGCCAAGCGCCCAGTGGGCAGCTTCCTGTTCCTTGGCCCCACCGGAGTTGGGAAAACTGAGCTGGCCAGGTCTCTCGCTGAATTTCTCTTCGGCAGCGAGGAGGCGCTTTTGAGGTTCGACATGAGCGAGTATATGGAGCGGCACGAGGTGGCCAAGCTCATCGGCGCCCCGCCCGGTTATGTCGGGTACGAGAACGGCGGCAAGATGACTGATATGGTGCGCCGCAAGCCTTTCTCCGTGATACTGTTCGACGAGATAGAAAAAGCCCATCCGGACTTATTCAACCTATTGCTCCAAATACTGGAGGACGGGCACGTGACTGACGCGCAGGGGCACAAGGTCGATTTTCGGAACACAGTGATAATAATGACCAGCAATGCCGGCGCGGAGAACATAATCAAAGGCCAGTCGCTTGGTTTCGGCACAGGAGGGGAAGGCGCCGCCGACTACGACTGGGAGAGGATGAAGTCTGGCATAATGGATGCCGTGAAGAAATTGTTCCGTCCCGAGTTCATCAACAGAGTGGACGATATAGTGGTGTTCAAGCCGCTCGAAAAAAAAGAGCTGCTCGCCATCACTCAGTTCATGCTGAAGGATGTCGTGAAACGCGCCGCAGACCGCTCTGTCGAGCTTTCAATCGAGGATGATGCCTGTCAGTTTCTGCTCGACAGGGGATATGACCCCAAATATGGGGCACGCCCGCTGCGGAGGGCCATACAGAAGATGGTGGAGGACAGGCTGGCCGACATGCTGCTCGAAGGCGCGCTCTCACCAGGCGATCATGTCTCCCTTGCAAGGGGCAGGAAGGCGTATAATGACGAATGGCCGCAGGAGATTGACGATTCAGACGCGTTCGAGCTTCAGTTCAACAAAGAGCAGAACTCGACGGAAGTCCAATAAACTTCGTGAACGGAGTTGTCGCAGTTGATTTTTAAAAACTTGCCGAAAGACAGCATATTCGCGCGGTTGAAGCGCGCCGTCTCATTTGAGGCGGTATCGTCAAACGAGACGCGCGATATCATATATGACGCCGCAGCCGATATGATATCGGAGGCTGAAAACAATTCGCTCTGCGGCGATCTTTGGGAGATTTTTTATGCCATCGCCCTCGTGGAGGACGAAAACCCAATCTGCCGCACATACGAGAGGGTGCCGATGTCCCCGGGTTCATCGTTTGAGATCGTCTCGCACGATATATGGGCTGAACACAAGATAATCGCTGCCGTCAAGCAGTTGGTTGAAAACGACGCCACGTACTCGAATCTAAAACTTCTGAGCCATTACGCTCCGACGAGGGGCGAATGCGCCCGTCAGGCCAGGCAGGCCATGGAGGACGTCATGGGGCTTGCGGGCAACCTGGCAGCGGCGGAATCGCCCGAGGACATGATGCGTTTCGCAGGTGAGTTCTGCTCGCTCCACGGTTCCGGGGCGTTCGCGCTGAACCACGCGTTTAGTTGGAATTCCAGAGAAAAAAGGCTCGTCCCGTTGAGCGACCTCGACCCTCGGCCTTTGAACTCGCTCATTGGCTACGATGCCCAGAAAAAAGAGCTTCTTGCAAACACCAGGTCGTTTTTGGACGGCAACCCATCGAACAACGTCCTGCTTTACGGGGACAGCGGCACCGGCAAATCGTCGTCGGTCAGGGCTCTTTTGAACGAGCCTGATTTTGTCCGTTGCGGGCTTAGGATGATCGAGCTGAAACACGGCCAGTTCGCCGATATCAACGATGTGATTGGCACGGTACGCAGACGGAATTACAGGTTCGTAATATTCATGGACGACCTGTCGTTCGAGGAGTTCGAGGTGGAGTACAAACACCTGAAGGCGCTCATAGAGGGCGGGCTGGAGCGAAAACCGGAGAACATCGTCGTCTACGCCACATCGAACAGGAGAAATGTCATTCGTGAGGTTTGGAGCGACCGCGCCGCGTCGATCGACGACGTGCATGGGTGGGACACAATGCAGGAAAAACATTCTCTTGCCGACAGGTTTGGCGTGACGATATGGTACCCGTCGGTAGGCAAGGACGAATATATCTCGATGGTGAAGTCGATCGCGGCGGAAATGGGGCTGCCGATGCAAGACGACGCGCTCGCGGCCACAGCGCTGCGCTGGGAATTGGAAAAAGGCGGGTTTACTGGCAGGACGGCGAGGCAGTTCGTGCATTACATGCTACGGCGCGAAGCCTGAGATGCAGCAATATGATGACAAGCTACAGCGCGATGATGGAAAAAATATCGTGCCTGAGGGGCGGCTCGATGAGCGTTGCCGTGGCGCAGGACAGGGACATCCTCGAAGCGGTTTGCAAAGCGTCCGCCATAGCCGGATTGAATCCGATTCTTTTCGGCGACGGCAAAGAGATCGACAGGCTGAAAAAAGAGATCGGATATACGGGCAACTGCAAAATCATTGACGAGCCCGACGATTTCGCCGCCGCGCGGGCTGCCGTGAAAAGCGTGCATGACGGCGAAGCCGATGTGCTGATGAAGGGCCTTCTCAACACAAGCGATTACCTCAGGGCTGTCCTCGATAAGGAATCCGGGCTTCGGTCGGGGAAGTTGTTGAGCCATATTGCCACGTTCGAGATACCGTCTTACGGCAGGATGCTTTTCGTGACGGACGGCGGGTTCAACATCACCCCGAAGCTCGGCGAAAAAAAAGAAATTTTGAAAAATGCCCTCGAAGTCCTCGGAAAACTGGGATATAAGCGCCCAAACGTGGCCGTGCTTGCCGCGAACGAACAGGTCAACGAAAAAGCCATCGCAACCCTGCACGCAGAGGCGATAGCCCAAGCGTGGGAAGAGGGCGAGTTCGGCGAATGCGTGGTCGAAGGCCCCATGGCGTTTGACGTGGTGGTTTCAAAAGAGGCGGCGCGCCACAAAAACATAAAAAGCCGCATATCGGGGGAGGTTGACCTCGTCCTTGTCCCAACCATAGAAGTTGGCAACGTTCTTGGAAAATGCCTGTCATGCCTCTGCGGCGCCAAAATGTCCGGCATGGTCTTGGGCGCTTCAGCGCCAATCGTGCTCTCATCCCGCTCCGAGGACAT
>JAISQC010000118.1 GCA_031274465.1 Synergistaceae bacterium
GGCGAGATAGAGTCATTCGTCGGGAAATTGTCCGGCGACGGGCGAATGCCCTGCATGATCGGCGGAGAGCATCTCGTGACGCTTGGCGCGGTCCGCGCGCTGGCCTCTGGCTGCGAGAACCTCCGCGTAGTCCACTTCGACGCCCATGCCGACATGCGCGACGAGTACATGGGGGAAAAGCTGTCGCACGCCACCGTCATGCGCAGGGTGTGGGACATCCTCGGCGACGGGAGGATATATCAGTTCGGCATACGGTCGGGCTGCAGGGACGAGCTGGAATGGTCCGAAAATCGCGTCGCGCGGGAATTTTTCGCCGCCTCCGGGATCGGGGAGGCGGCCCGGGAGATTGGGCGAGATCCGATATACCTGACAGTGGACCTCGACGTGCTGGACCCGTCGCAGTTTCCCGGAACGGGGACCCCGGAGGCTGGGGGGATGTCGTTCGGCGATCTGCTCGGCGCGATATTGGAAATGAAGGGGCTAAACGTCAAGGGGTTCGACATCTGCGAGCTGTCGCCGCACTACGACCAGTCCGGCGCGTCCACCGCGCTCGCGTGCAAAATCCTGCGCGAGATGCTGCTGGCTTTTTCCGGCAAGTGACAAGAAAACCGCCGCCTCACCGCTGCCGCGCCAGTGCGTTTGCCAGCGCCCGGGCTTGGTTCACGCAGGACTGTCCTGCTGCCCGCTTATCCTGCGCGCGATATACGACTTGACCTGTTCCCTCGGTATGTCGAGGGCTACGGACAGTTCCCCGAAGAGCATGTCCTCGGCCTGCCTCATGAACATCTCTTCCTGAGTGTTGAGCTTGCGGCTGTGTTCCAGCAGAAATTGTTTTTTCGAGTGTATGGACATGGTGAGTTCCATGAGCTTCGCGCAGTCGCGCGTGTTGAGGATGGATTTGCAGTGTTCTGCGATCTGCCTGATCTCGCTGCCCTGATATGGCTCGGGCGCCTCATTTCGAACCATGTCTATGATATTTTCCGCGTCTTTTTTGGTGATGACGTGGCGCATCAGCATATTTTCATTGTCGGCCGGGTTGTAAATAACGCAGTCCTGATGCAGCGGCTTCAAGACGTAGTAAAGCCTTTCCTTGTCCACGTTGGGCAAATCGAGCCTGGTGATGTCCGTGATCCTGCAAACGAAACTGCTTCCCCCATAGACGATTAAATCTCCTATCCGATAATCCATCCCCCGCACTCCTTATCCGCGCGATCGGCAGATGCCGAGCGTCGCCTTGAATTTCCATCTGGCTGCAATGGACATCCGCGCCCGCCTCTGCTGCGGGCCTCGCGCCTGGATGGGCGCGCGTTTGCCATAAAAATGGGCCTCTTGCGCGGAGAACGAACAGCTCATACGCCGCCGAAAGGGGCTTGCGTCCGGCGATTCCTCGGGAAATCAAGATGTGAAATCACTCATTCATCAGAATTACAAAGACGTTCTGATATTAGGGCCTGTGCTCGTCAAATCCGCGCGCTACTTGTCTATTATAGCACAATAATCGCGCCGCGCGTCCGCAATAAAAAATTGATGATTCTCATAGATAACAATTAATGTCCATTGACATGGCATTGTATGTCGGCGTATCATGTCTTTGTTTACATATTATATTTACGAGGTGTAACCATCATGCCATTCGACAAAAGATTCGCCCATTCGAAGAAAGACGCTCCCCCCGACGCGAGGGACCGCTTCGCCGCGCTTGCGCCGATGGTAGTCAGGGAGCCGATCTCGACTCACATCGTGGCGAGCAGGTCGCCCTCGGGCAAGAGGCGGTATCTGGTGGTGGACAGGGCGGTCGCCCCGCAGGACGGGGATATCGTCCTCATGTCGATGCGCAATGGCTTCAACGTCGGCAGGTACAGGGCTGGCATCCCCATCGAGTCGGTCTGGGGGACCGTCGTGTGGTATCTGCAGCAGGGGTGAGGCGGATGCCGATGATCGCGCTCTGCGACTGCAACAATTTTTTCGTCTCGTGCGAGCGAATTTACCGGCCCGCCTTGATCGGGAAGCCCGTGGTCGTCCTGTCGTCGAACGACGGGTGCATTGTATCGCGTTCCGACGAGGCAAAGGCCATGGGCATCCCGATGGGGGAGCCGTACTTTCGCATCGAGCCCCTCTTGAGGGCCAGAGGCGTCATCGTGTGCTCCGGCAACCTGGCCATGTACAAAGAGGTGTCGTCGAAAGTCATGAGGCTGCTGTCAGGCTTCACCGACAAAATGGAGGAATACTCGATAGACGAGGCGTTCCTCGACTTCGGCATCGCCGCCCGCGAACCTCTCGAATGCGCTTCCGAGATACGGCGCAAGGTGGGCCGGTGGGTCGGCATACCTGTTTCCATCGGCCTGGCGGCTACGAAAACCCTCTCGAAGCTGGCGTCGGACAAGGCGAAGAAAAGCGAGGGGGGAGTGTTTCAGATAACGGCGTGCTCGGCAAAAGGCGTGCTCGACTCGACCCCCGTCGAAGAAGTTTGGGGCATAGGCCGCAAGAGCGCGGCGATGCTCGGGCGTTGGGGCATATTCACGGCGGGGGACTTTGCGCGAAAGGACCCTCTCTGGGTCAGGAAAATGATGACCGTAAGAGGGCTGATGACCCAATCGGAGCTGTCCGGGCAGCCATGTCTGCCACTGGTCACGGCGCCCTTGCCGCCGAAATCCATACAGGTTTCGCGCACGTGGGGCAGCCCGCTCGAATCGTTTGACGACGTGCGGTGCGCGGTCATGGAGAACGTCATCAGCGCGGGGCAGTCCTTGAGAAAGTGTCGGCTGGCGGCTGGGGCGATGGAGGTTTTCATACGCCATGGGTACCGGCACAGCGGGGAGTGCGGATATTTCGCCGATAGCGTCCGTTTCGGCAACCCCATCCTCAGCGACGCGGAGCTAGTTCACGAGGCGATGCGGATGCTCGGGAAGATATACAGTCCGGGGCGCAGGTACACACAAGGCGGCGTGACCTTACGCGATTTTTGCGAGTCGAGCAGTCGCCAGCGCGAGCTGTGGGAGGACAGCGCCTATGAGCGGCGCGCGAAACACGAGCGCCTCTCCCGCGCGGTGGACATGATAAACGAGCGCTTGGGGGGGCTGGCCATCTATCCCGCCGCTCTTGCGGCAAAAGACAAAAAATGGCGCCCCCGCGTGAAGCATCTACACGCGGAACCCACGGTCTTGAACCTGTAATTGAGGCCGCCGTATGCGTTGACAATAATATGGCAGGAGAATATAATTTTAGCAACTTGATGGGGAAAAGGGGTTAAACAATCATGCGTCGGCGCTCCGTATCCTGTTATTGACATGACAAAAGACGAATTTGAAACCCTGCTCGTGCACGGCGCTTGCGGCTCGGATGAGCCTTGGGGCGCCCTCACTACGCCGATTTGCCAGACGGTCACGTTTCGGCAGGGAGAGATCGGCGTCGAGCCCCCGTTTGACTACAGCAGGTCGGGCAACCCGACCAGAAAGGCCCTCGAACGCCAGATAGCCCTGCTGGAAGGGGGCGATCACGGATACGCGTTCTCTTCCGGAATGGCCGCTATTACGGCAGTCTTCTTCCTGTTCGGGCCGGGTGACGAGATACTGATCCCACTCGACCTGTACGGCGGGACGTACAGGCTATTGGACGCTTACTTCAAGAATTTCGGCGTCTCGTGGAGGATAGTGGACACGACGGACGCCGCCTCGCTTGAAAACGAGTTTTCCCCCCGCACCAGGGCGGTGCTTCTCGAAACCCCCACCAACCCATTGCTGAGAGTGAGCGACATAGCGGCGGTGTCAGGCGCCGCGCACAGGCACGGCGCGCTGGTCATCGCGGACAACACTTTCCTGTCGCCGTACTTCCAGCGCCCATTGGCGCTCGGCGCGGACATCGTGGTGCATAGCGCGACGAAATACATCGGAGGCCACAACGACGTGCTTGGCGGGCTGGTGGCGCTGAAGGACCCGGAACTGGCGGAGCGTTTCCTTCAGGTCCAAAAATCGACGGGCGGGGTCCTCGGGCCGTTCGACTCGTACCTCCTGCTGCGCGGGCTGAAAACCCTCGGCCTCCGCATGGACAGGGAGACGGAAAACGCCCTCGCCGTGGCCCGGTGGCTGGTCGGGCGCAGCGGAGCGGACAAGGTTTACTATCCGGGCTTGGAGAGCGACCCCGGCTACGAAATTCAGAAAAAGCAGGCGAGCGGCGCAGGGGCGCTGCTGTCGTTCGAGCTGAACGAAGCGCACTCGGTGAAGGAGTTTTTCGCGGCGCTGAAGGTCATAACCCCGGCTGAGAGCCTCGGAGCAGTCGAGTCGCTGGCCTGCCATCCGGCTACGATGTCGCACGCGTCGATACCGCCCGAGATGAGGGCCGAAATGGGCATCACCGACAGGCTCGTCCGCCTCGCGATAGGCATAGAGGGCATAGGCGCGCTGATCGCGGACCTCGACGGCGCGTTTTCCGCCTCCGGGCCAAAATGAATGTGACGGCGAAGAGGGGCGTACGCGCATGACCGGCATGGGCGGAAAGGGAAGCTACAGCATAAACCAGCTTACCGAATCGATATTGGCGAGCTACCGCGAGGAAGAGGGCATCATCAGGATCGGGGCGGGGAACCAGATCAGCAGCGCCGTCGTGGTCGAGATAATAGAAGACCTCCGCTGCCTGATCTTCGCGGGATATTTCGGCAAAAAACGCCTCAAGCGCGATTCAGTGGAATACTATGTCGGCGAATTGCTGGAAGCCCTCATCTACAACCTGCAGAAGCAGATCGCGCGCGCCCTGCGCTGCGGCGAGGCCAGGGCCGATTCGGAAGTGGAAAGCGAGGCCGGGTATCTCGCCAGGGCTTTTTTGGCCCGCATCCCAAACATAAGGAGCGTCCTGGCGAGCGACGTGGCGGCGTTTTACGACGGAGACCCGGCCGCGTTCAGCAAGGACGAGATCATCATGTCGTATCCGGGCATCTACGCCATAATGGTGAACAGGCTGGCTCACGAGCTCCACCTGCTCGGAGTTCCCATGATTCCAAGGATGATGACCGAGCACGCCCACAGCCTGACTGGGATCGACATTCACCCCGGGGCGTCCATCGGGCATCACTTTTTCGTCGATCACGGCACGGGCATAGTCGTTGGCGAGACGACCGTCATAGGAAACTACGTGAAGATATACCAAGGCGTCACGCTGGGGGCGCTTTCAACGCGCGGCGGCCAGACGCTGAAGGGCGTGAAGCGCCACCCCACTATCGAGGACCACGTGACGATCTACTCCGGCGCGTCCATACTAGGCGGCGGCACTGTGATAGGCGAGGGCGTGGTGATCGGCTCGAACGCCTTCATCACAAAGAGCGTGCCCGAAAAAACGAGGGTCAGCGTGAAAAACCCCGAGCTGCAGTTCAAAGAAGACGAGCGTTTGCGCAACGTGGAGTTCGCCCAAGGGGAGTTCTGGGACTACGTCATTTGACCTCAAGCCCGCGAGTTGCGCAATATGAGGCTCGCGTCTTTTTTAGCCGCCCCCGGCTGGCGCGCAAAATGCCATGCGGGGGCGGCAGGTGTTCCCTTGCCCCTTATTTCTTCAGCGGGAAGTTTATGGTCGAGCGATAGCGGGTTTCCCCGCCGACCTCCAGGTCTCCGTCGGTGAATATGTAAACTTCGCCGAGCGCGTCCGAACCCGCCGGGATCTCCGGCAGCGGCAGGGCCGCTATGCCGTCCGGGCCTGTTACCGACGCGCGCATCGCCGGCTGCCCTGCGCCAGAATAGCTGAGCACGCTCAGCCACTCGGATTCGCCCAGCCCCTTGTAGCCGATGTACACCACCACGCCCTTCTGCGGCTTGCCGCCGAGGAGGGCTTCCACCCGCACGGATTGGCCCGGCTTCACGCTGGCCAGGTCGTCGGCCGGCCGCAGCTCGATCCCGTCGAAGCCAAAGTGCGCGGCGCGCGGCTTCGTCGATTCGCCGTCCGCCGTCAGGTTGACGAACGTCTTAGCGAATGCCTTGACGTTTCCGTAGCTGCACGCGCCGGCGAACGTCACGGTCCCCTCGGAGGGTATCTTGTACGAAACCGCGTTGCTGTTGAAAACGTCCGCCATCACGGCGTACGCCGCGTCGTCGGGGCGGTTTTTCTTCTGCTCGGCGAAAGCGGCCGCCACCTCTTCGTACGAATACTGCTTCCTCGCCCCGTCTCTGATGTCCACGTAGGATATCTCGAGGTCCGACGCGGAGTCGCCCTTGAAGGCGGCGAGCGCGAGCGGGCCGAAATTATATCCCGTGGCGTCGTTCGTGTAGAACGGCAGGTCGGGTTTTCCAAGCGGCTCCGAGATCGACGCGGTGACCTCGACGGTATCGCCTACCGCCGTCTCGGTCTTCCCGGGGTACAAAACGGCGTTGTGCGCGGTGGCCGGAAGCGCGATGGCGATCAATGCGAGCATGGCGAGAAATAACAGTTGCGTTTTTTTCATTCTTCAACAACTCCTTCGATTTTTCTTGATTTGTTTCTTGATACGAACTCATAAATTCCCTGTCCGACCGACAATCACCTCCATTTATATTTTTTCATTGATAAAACATCGGGCTAAATGTTTTATAATACTAATATATTATCCCCACTGTTTTCTTATGTCAATGCGTTTGGGGCGAACGCGCGTTCTGGCGATCCATTTTCGAAATCCGGAATTCGTGCTACTCTTGGGGCATAGGGGGGATGCCGGTGAAAAGCTATCGCAAGGAGCTGCGCTTTCGCACGCAGACGCGCAGGGCGTTCATAAACATCACGCCGCAGGTAGAGGCGACGCTCGCCGAGAGCGGGATCTTGGAGGGGCTTGCTCTGGTCAACGCCATGAACATAACGGCGAGCGTGTTCATCAACGACGACGAAGGCGGCCTGCACCGCGATTTCGAGCGCTGGCTGGAGGGCCTCGCGCCCGAAAAGCCGTACGACCGATACGACCACAACGGATTCGAGGACAACGCGGACGCCCACCTAAAGCGCACGATCATGGGGCGCGAGGCCGTATGCGCGGTCACGAACGGGAGGCTGGACTTCGGTACGTGGGAGCGGATATTCTACGCCGAATTTGACGGGAAGCGCGAGAAACGCGTGTTGGTGAAGATAATAGGGGAGTAGCGCGCCGTTTTTTCCGGTGCACGCAAACCGCGCGGCCTCGGGGATTCGGGGGTTCCGCTTAAATCTCTATGCGCGGTCGATATGTGAAATATTTGCTCAATCTCTATTCTTGAAAACATTTTAATTTTTAAGATTTAAGAGGGTAACTCGATTGGATGATAAAGGCTCGTGGTATTGTATAATAAATAAAGAGCAAATATAATTGTCTTAAATTGGAATTTGAACAACTGCTATTTTAAACGAGGAGGTGGTTGAAATTTTACGTGCGTTGACAGCTTGCACTGGCGAAATCGACGATGCGGCGTCCGCTGTCTCGGAAATCCTCGGGCAGCTGGACATTGAGGGCAATCTGCTTAAAAACAGCGCCGGCATCCTGACGTGTTACGCCGAGTTCATCGAGTCGGGGGTTGTGGCGGAGCTGTGCCGGGCGCTGCCCTTCGAGATCGTGGGGTCCACTACCATAGCGAGCGCCGTGCCCGGCGCCAGGGGAAACATGCTGCTCACCCTTGTCGTGCTGACTTCCGACGACGTTTCTTTCTCAGTGGGGTTGAGCGGGCCTCTGTCGTCGTCCGGGGACGAATCGCCCCTGAAGGAGGGGTACGACGCTGCTGTGGCGAAAGCCGGCCGCCCGCCTTCGCTCATGCTCAGCTTCGCGCCGCTCATAATGGACGTAAGCTGCGACTTTTTAGTCGAAGCCCTGACGAGAATTTCTGGCGGCGTCCCGAATTTTGGCATGGTATCGGTGGACCATAACCGCGACTACGGCGAATCGCAGGTCGTCTTCTGCGGGCAGGCTTACGCCGACCGCTACGCGCTCCTGCTCGTAGCCGGGGATATCAGCCCCAATTTTTACACCAGCTCCATCTCGGTCGAAAGGGTTTTCAGGGAAAAGTGCCAGGTCACGGCCTCGAAGGGCAACCTGATCCAGATGGTCGATGGCATGCCCGTCAGCGACTACCTGCGCAAAACCATCGGCCTCGAAGTCGGCGACGACGGGATGATTGTGGGCATCAACACGTTTTCGTTTATAATGGACTACAACGACGGCACGAAGGCGGTGGTGCGCTCCGTCTTCGCCCAGACGCCGGAGGGCTACGCCGTGTGCGGCGGGGACATCCCCGAGGGGGTCACGATGTCCGTTGGCAGCATCGACGCGGACGGGGTGCTCTCTTCGGCCGAAGAGCTGATCTCCTCCGTCGTGGAGCGCGAGCCGAACCCATCCTGCCTCCTCATGTTCTCCTGCGTCGGCAGGTATTTCTATCTCGGGTACGACGATATGGCCGAGATGGAAAAAGTGGGGCGGTTCGTCGAGGGGACGGGCATCCCTTATATGCTGGCGTATACAGGGGGGGAGATTTGCCCCGTCTACACCAAGGAGGCGGACGGGGCCGTAGCCAACCGCAGCCACAACGTCACGTTGGTGATATGCGCGCTGAATTGACTTTGTAGGAAGTGAGCCGCGTGCCCGAAGAGCTGGCTACTGATATCGATGCCCTGAGCAAGGAGATCGAAAAGCTGCGCACGGAAAACAAGATCTTGGCGCGCAAGCTGAAGCATGAGCGAGGCGTCAACGAGCGCAACAGAATAGGCGCGGAAGTCAGGGACAACTTGAGCAGGATAGTCTCCGCCCAGAAGTACAGGCTGGAGAAGTATATGTACCTGCTCTTGGCCAACTGCCCGGACATCATCATGTTCTTCGACAGCGAGGGGCGGCTCGTGCTGGCGAGCGACTCGTACCTGCGCATCCGCAAAATACAGGCGTTCGGCATAATCGGCGGCAAATCGTACAGGGAGCTGCTGTCGCCTTTCGTGGGCGAGGATTTCCTGCGGCGCGTGGACGACGTGTTCGGGCCGGGCGGTTCGGAGAGCCGGACGACCGAGATAGACCAGAACATCGACTTCCTGAAGGACGGGAACGTCCGCCACTATCTCATACAGGCAATTCCGATGCTGGACGAGACCGGGGGCACGGAGGGCGCCATGTTCCTCTTCCTCGACACTACGGAGATAACCAGGGCCAAGCTGGAAGCAGAGCGCGCCCGCGAGCTTGCCGAGCATTCGACCCGCGCCAAGTCCGATTTCCTGTCGCACATGAGCCACGAGATACGCACCCCGATGAACGCCATAATCGGGATGACCGAGCTGCTGCTGCGCAAGAACATCCCGCAGAACGCCAGGGAGGACGCTCTGGGCATCAAGCAGGCGGGCGCCAACCTCCTCACCATCATCAACGACATCCTCGATTTCTCGAAGATCGAATCGGGCAAGATGGAGATACATCCGGCAGAGTACGCGCTCTCTTCCCTCATAAACGATGTAGTGAGCATAGTCCGCATGAGGATAGTCGAAAAGAGCATCAATTTCGTGGTGAACGTCGACAGCGCCCTCCCCGACAGGTTCAACGGCGACGAGTTCCGCATCAGGCAGGTTTTGCTGAACCTCCTCACAAACGCCGCGAAATACACCCACACGGGGCATATCTCCTTTTCCGTCGACGGCGTGCGCCACAACTGCGGCGACCCCGAACAGATGACGCTCAGGTTCGCCGTGGCCGATACGGGGATAGGCATCAGGGACGAGGACATGAGCAGGCTGTTCATCGACTTTTCCCAGATCGACACGTACAAGAACAGGATGATCGAGGGGACGGGACTGGGGCTTTCCATAGCGCAAAACCTCTGCCGGCTCATGGGCGGAAACATCACCGCGCAGAGCAACTATGGCGGGGGCAGCGTGTTCACGGCGTCCATACCCCAGAGGGTCGCCAACAGAGCCCAACTGGCCAAGGTCATCAACGCCGCCAGCAAAAGGGTCCTAGTCGGCGAATCGCGCCCCGTCTGCTCGGATTCGGTCGCCCGCTCGCTCGACAACCTCGGAGTCCCGCATAAGGCTGTCGGCTCCGCGCGCGAGTTCATGTCGGAGGCTGGCTCCGGCGGGTACGCGTTCGCGTTTGTTTCCTCTCAGATATACGGCGAGATCAAAGATCGGGTGAAAGACCTGCCGGACGGAACGGTCCTCGTGATCATGGCGGAGATCGACAAGGCGGCCGCAATCGAGGAGTTTCGGACGATCGCCATGCCAGTGTACTGCGCCGCCATGGCCAACGTGCTGAACGGCGAAAAAATCGCGAAGGGCTACGAGCGGAGCGATCTGTTCATCCCCTTCACCGCCCCCGACGCCCGAATACTGATCGTCGATGACATCGCCACGAACCTCAAGGTCGTCACCGGGCTCGTTTCCCCGTACATGCTGCAGGTGGACTGCTGCAGCTCCGGGATGGAAGCCATTGCCCTAATCCAGAAAAACCAGTACGACCTAGCCCTGATAGATCATATGATGCCCGACATGGACGGGCTGGAGGCCGCCGCAGTCATACGCTCCCTGCCGGGCGATTATTTCTCGAAAATCCCGCTCATCGCGTTTACGGCGAACGCCATGACCGGCATGAAGGAGATGTTCCTGGAAAACGGTTTTAACGACTACCTCACAAAGCCGATCGAAACCGATAAGCTCTCAGAGATAATGGACACATGGATACCGCTGGAAAAGCGCATGAAGCCGGATATCTCCAGCGTTTCCGGACCCATTCAGTCCCTCGTGATGAAGGACCGGCACGTGGAGGGCGTCGACGTCATGGCGTGCCGGAGGCGTTACCTGAGCGACGAGTCGTATCTCGATATCGTCCGTTCGTACTGCTTGCACACGCCGCTCCTGCTCGAAAAGCTTCGCGGCGTTTCCGAGGAAACCCTGAAGGAGTACGCGGTCACCGTGCACGGCATCAAGGGCGCGAGCTACGGGGTGTGCGCGATGGCGGCGGCGGGCGACGCGGAGATATTGGAGCTTGCCTCCAAGGCAGGGGATTTTGAAACGGTAAGATCTCAAACCCCGGGGTTCGTCGAAACGATCGAGAAACTTCTGTCCAGCTTGAACGCGCTGCTCGATGATCAGAAGGCCGACGAGGGGGAAAAGCCCACGAGGTCGTCCCCCGGAGACGAGGCGCTCGAAAAACTGCTCGAAGCGAGCAAGTCTTTCACCGCGTCCGACATGGAAGACGCGATGAAAGAACTGGAGCGGTACAGATACGAGCGAGGCGGCGAATTGGTCGAGTGGCTGCGCGAGCAGGTGGACAATCTGGAGTACGAGGCCATTCAGGAGCGTTTGGAAAACCGCTAGCCCCGCGTCGGCCAGCCCATTCTGTCGGGCGCTAGCCGCCCTGCCGGTGAAAAAACTGTTTTGCCAGCAACAGGACTCCCACGCATAGCCACGCATCCGCCAAGTTCAGGTATACCCCGGCGTAAAACCAATCCACCACGTACCCGCGCGTCAGGCGGTCCGCCAGGTTTCCAACGGCGCCGGCCCATAAAAACGCCGTCCCCGGCGCAAGGCGTATTCCTTTGCTCCGGCAGCACGCGGCGCCCAAAACGCAAATTCCGATGAGAGACGCGGCCAGAGTAGCGTTGGGGCTGCTTTTGAGCAGTGAGAACGATATCCCATAGTTGAAATGCAGGCCGAGCGAGAAAAAACCGGCGCGCCCTCCGGCAGGCGCCGCAGCCATGCCGCCGAGCGCCAGCCATTTGGTAGCCGCGTCGAGCGCAAGTGAGCAAAAAAATATGAAGGCCGGAAGGTATTTTTTAGCGTCGGCGCCAATTTCGTCCCGAAGTATTTCGTCAGTTGCCATATCAAAAACACCCTAAATCAATGTCATCAGGCAAAACGCGCAGTGCGTTTGTATGCCCTTGTTCGATCGTATGTTCCAAGTATTTTACGCCAGTCTGAAGCGGTTCGATTACAGTGATTGGACAATTGTCTTTCCGGAGCATGTTCCGAAGCGGTTCGACTATGAAGTACATCGCGGTGCAGCCTAGGACTGCCGCACCAATATTGTGTGCGATGTATAAATCCTTGCAGGCGTTGCAAAGGCGCGACAAGAGTTCATCTCCCTGCTGTTCAAAGCTGAGAACGCCCATATCCACTGCTTTGATGCACGCGATCCTGCTGTCAAAGCCGGAAAGCCGCGCTTTGCGTTCCTCGCTGGACAGGCCAGCCCTATCAGTTGTCAGCACGCCTACGCGCTCAGACAAGGACAGAGCTGTCAATATCGCTGGCTGATAGCCTCCGAAAACTGGGATGCTTAAAAACTCGCGGCAGGCATAAACGCCAGGGTCATCGAAGCAGTTTACGAAAATGCCGTCCGCGCCGTCTCGCTGAGCCTTTCGCGCAATTTTCACCACATTTGCGCCGTTCGCCATGCCTTGAATTTCACTTTCGATTGAAGGGAAGCCGCATGTGACGCATGAAAAAACAATTTCTGTCTCACGGCGCAGTGACTTGCGCACGTAGGATTCGAATTCATGCAGATTTTCACCGGTTTCCGGAACGGGATCGATTACCTGTATGCGCATGTTCGCTCACTCACAGACCGGTGCCATATGCGGCAAATATCCATTCTGCTTTCAATCTCCATCGTTCCCAAAGTATAACCTCTTCGCGCGTTATTCATCGTCCTTATGATGATTTTGTATAATATATTCAACGGTCAACAATTCTCGCCCAAGGATTTGGTTTAACATTAATCACATAGCAAAGAAGTAAAATTGCCAGGTAATTCATGCCAAAAAAGATGTAAAAATTAACTTTTTGTCAATCGGTTATCCAAATAGACTATAGATTTAAGAAAATGCAAAAATACTTCAGCCATGATAACTATCGCTATTCCATGGATTCAGGCAACGTTTTTTCATCATTTTTTTGAGAGATTGTTTTTACGAAATCGTCAAAAATGTCATGAACGCTGATGAGGGCATCCAATGATTCGTCCAAAGGGGCTAGCGACTCATCGAAGTCCGGATATTCTTCCGCAACCTTGTCTGGCAGAAAAGAGAATGGAAGATAGATTCCTAAATTTATGTTGTATGAAAAACCCGCATTGACCAGCCGGGGATTTTGGGATAAATTTTCTAATGTCCGATTTTTTTGTTTTGATGTCATCCCCAAATAGTCTTTATCAATATCGAAACATAAAGCATTATAGGAGCCTTCTAATCCAAGAGCTATTGACAGCCAATTTTGTATGTTATTGTCCCTTAAACCAGACAGATAATAATATGCAAGATAATTGCCATTTTCGTCTTCAGGCCAGTCCTTCGGCGCGAAAGTTGTTCCGCCGCTCTCGTCCGTAAGCAAATCATACTCTCCCTTCCAGTCAGTCTGTTTACTTATGCGATCTTTAATCCGTTCGTTAATCTTCTCAAAAAGCCTTTCCGTGATTTGATCGACGACTTCCGGCGCTTTCTCGACAACCATCATGTTTTTGATCACCAATTGGCACAATTCATTCGAGTAGTCCATGTCAACCTCCTAAAATTTGGCTGCGTGTTCGCAAAATTGCTGAATGGTTATGGCACCGTGAGAATTGCGCGGCATTTTTTCAACTTGACGCATGAATGCGCGCGATAACGTTTTCCAACTGACAGTCGCAATTTTTGAGTGCAATTCTGAATCAGCCGGTTGTCTGCCATCCGGGGTTATAAACAACACTCCTCCCATGCACGACTGCTCCTCAAATAACTTGTTATAGCGAGCCAGTTGGTCGCCTGTCTCATCCGCATTGATTTTAACCTCGATCAACAGAAAAAAATTGGGGGCTCGCACCTCAATATCAACCCTGCTGCGTTGGGAACCATCTGTTGCATCCTGGTCTTCGTGGTGTGAATATTCTTTAAAAGTATGATAATGTGTCGGTAAATCACAACTTTTTGGAAAATTTCGGGCATTGTGCGAGTCAACCGCTTCGAGCAAAGCTTTAAGGAAAATGTCTTTTTGCCCATGGCTGCCGTTGCAATCCAGCAACCATGCTAAAACAGCGGAGTTTGTCAGTTCCCTGTTGCCAACCTCGCTTACTTCCCAAACGTTGACATATTCGCCAAAACCTTTCTTCTTGCTGTACTCAGCCTCAAACAGAATTAAAAATCTAGCCCACTCGTTCAGGTCGTGCCTGATTGAGGGTTCCTTATCAAAGCCCTTCAGGAGGTCGGGGTGGGCTGAAAAAATCTCAAAGAAACTTGTCCAGGTTTTCATATCGATGCCAGCCTGGATTGCTGAAAAATCATCAAAAAAAGAACTCCAATGTTCAACAGAATAAATCATAATAAAGAATAATAACACGGTCTCAAAATTTTGAAAATGCAATTGGGAAGAATTTCATTTGGGCGCGAAGCACGCTTTGTCGGGCTTTGTTTTTGCTGTATACTTGGAAAAAACGCATAGCCGTATGGAGAG
>JAISQC010000126.1 GCA_031274465.1 Synergistaceae bacterium
CGTTAGCCCGCGCGGCGGACGTTCAATTCCAAAATCTTGAGCACCATGTCGGTGGCGCGCTCCATGGACTGGACCGGGATGAATTCAAACCGCCCGTGGTAGTTGTAGCCGCCGGTGAAGAGGTTCGGGGTGAGGAGGCCGCGCCACGAAAGCGCCGATCCGTCCGTTCCTCCGCGCATCGGTATTATCTTCGGCTCTATGCCGAGTTCTCTCATCGCATCAAGCATGGTGTCCACTATGTGCATGTTGCCCTTCAGCTTCTCGGCCATGTTGAAATACTGATCCTTCATCGACAGGGAAAAACGGTCCTCCCCGTATTTATCCTGCATCCAGCGGACCGCCCTCCGCATGAAGCCCTTCCTGGCTTCGAACTTGGATGAGTCGTGATCCCGGATGATGTATTTGAGCGTCGCCTCCTCGGTTATCCCGTGGAATTCCAGGCAATGGTAATATCCTTCGTAGCCCTCGGTGGAAGCGGGCGTCTCGTCCGCAGGGAAGAGCGAGTTTAGCTCCTGTCCCATGACGACGGCGTTCAGCATGAGCCCCTTGGCCTTTCCAGGGTGGACGGCGCGGCCTTTGATGTGGACCGTCGCTCCGGCGGCGTTGAAATTTTCGTAGCAGGCCTCTCCTATCGGTCCTCCGTCGAGCGTGTACGCGAAATCGGCGCCGAACGATTCGATGTCGAGGAGGCTCGCGCCGTGCCCGACCTCTTCGTCGGGGGTAAACGCCATCTTTACGTCGCCGTGCTCGAACTCCGGGTGTTGGAGCATGAAATCCACGGCGCCTACTATTTCGGCGATGCCGGCCTTATTGTCGGCGCCCAGCAGGGTGTTCCCGTCGGTGACGACGAGGTCGAGCCCCCTGCACTCCTCCATGAACGGAAAATCCCTTGGGGAAAGCACGATCCCCTCTGACTCGTTCAGCACGATGTCGCCCCCGTCGTATTTTTCCACGACGTGCGGGGCCACGCCCTTCCCGGTCAATTCCATGGCGGTGTCCAGATGCGCGATGAAGCCGACGGACGGCACGCTTTTTTTCGTGTTGCCCGGCAGTGTCGCAGTGACGTACGCGTTCTCGGACAACTTTACGTCCTTCAGCCCAAGTTGGGCAAGCTCGCCTTCGAGATAGCGCGCCAGCTCGAACTGGCCCGGCGTGCTCGGCACGCAGGGAGCGTCCTCGGCTGATTGCGTGTCGAACGTCACGTATTTCAGAAAACGGTCGAGCGTGGAATACATTACAAATTCCCCTTCCTAACGAACCGCTGATTTTCTACTTGACAAATGACCACATGAGAATCAGCGGTTCCTAAAAATTTCCTGCGCGGTGGCAGGCCACGAAATGCGCCGGCAGGAACTCCTCCAATTCGGGCGAAATGCCGCCGCACGCGTCATTGGCGTAATGACAGCGCCCCATAAACCTGCAAACTTCCGGCGGCTCGACGGGGCTTGGCACGTCGCCTTCCAGGATGATCCTGTCGTGCCTTGCGTCGAGCTTTGCAACAGGTATTGCGGACAGCAGCGCCTGCGTGTAAGGGTGCGACGGGTGCGCGAACAACTCCTTGTAGCCGCACAGTTCGACTATTTTGCCGAGGTACATCACCGCTATCCGATCAGATACGTGTTTGACGACGCTCAAGTTGTGCGAGATAAAGACATACGTGTAGTGAAACTCGCTTTGAAGGTCGTTCAGCAGGTTCAGTATCTGCGCCTGTATGCAGACGTCGAGTGCCGACACCGGTTCGTCGAGAACTATGAATTCCGGGTTGAGCGCGAGCGACCTCGCTATCCCGATCCTCTGCCGCCGCCCCCCGTCGAGTTCGTGGGGATAGCTGTTCTCGAGGCGTTCCGCGAGGCCCACGATGCTCATCAGCTCGCGAATCCTGGCCTTCATTCCGTTTTTGTCCGGGTACATGCCGTTCACGATCAGCGGTTCGGCGATCAGCTCCCAGACGGACAGGCGGGGGTTGAGGCACGAGTAAGGGTCCTGAAAGACGATCTGCACCCGCTTCCTCAAAGCCTTCATCGTCGATTTGCCGACCTTCGTCACGTCCGTATATTCCCCCGACTTTTCGTCGAGCAGCAGCACGCTGCCAGACGTGCTCGGCAGCAGGCGGATCAGGCAGCGCCCGAGTGTCGATTTCCCGCATCCCGATTCGCCGACCAGCCCGAGCGTCTCCCCTTTCATCACCGAGAAGCTCACGCCGTCCACCGCGTGCAACATGCCGGCCTTGGTGGGGAAATATTTTTTCAGGCCCTCAACTATGATATATGGGTTTGCCTCAGCAGAACCGCTCACTTTCCCGCCCCCTTTCCGGCAGCGAGCTCCGCCGCGCGCGGCGCGCACGCAACGGAATGCCCGTCGCCCACATCGACCGTATCCGGGCTGTCCTTCGAGCACTCCGGCAGGGCGAACGCGCACCGAGGATGAAAGGCGCAGCCCGTCGGGAGATCCATCGGATCCGGCATGAGGCCCGGGATGACGGCGAGCCTCTCCACGTCCTCGTCGAGATCCGGGACCGAGTTGAAAAGCCCTATGGTGTATGGGTGGACGGGATTTGTGAAAAGCTCGCGCTTTCCGGCGTACTCGACCACGCGCCCGGCATACATTATGGCCACTTTGTCGCATATATCGGCCACTATCCCAAGGTCGTGCGTTATCAGTATCATGGACGCGTCGAAGGTGCGCTTCAGCTTTTTCATCAGCTCGAGCACCTGCGCCTGAATGGTCACATCAAGAGCCGTGGTCGGCTCGTCCGCGATGAGCAGCCCCGGGTCGCACGCAAGCGCTATCGCTATTACGACCCTCTGCTTCATACCTCCTGAAAACTGATGGGGATAGTCGTGCATCCGCTCGCGCCGTATCCCGACGAGTTCGAGCATATCTCCGGCAAGGCGCATGGACTCGGCATCGGAAACGTTCCGGTGCAGCCTGATCATCTCCGCTATCTGCTTGTCCACGGTCATGACCGGGTTAAGGCTCGTCATCGGGTCCTGAAAGATCATGGCTATCTTCGCGCCCCGAATGGAGCGCATTTCGTGCTCGCTCTTCTCAAGCAGGTCATTGCCGTCGAAAATTATCCGCCCCGACTTTATCACCCCGGGCGGGGAGGGGATGAGGCGCATTATGCCGAGCGCGGCGGTCGTCTTTCCGGCCCCCGTTTCGCCGACGAAGCCGAGGGTCTCCCCGCGCCCGACCCTCAGGTTGAGGTTTTCAACGGCATGAACCGTGCCGGAGTCAGTGACGTAATGAATGGTCAAACCTTGGATGTCGAGCAGAAGATCGTTCCCGCCGTGTGCCGAATTTTCCATCATAAGCCTCCAACATACCCTGGCGTCAGCGCTTCAGCTTGGGATCCAGCGCGTCGCGCAGGCCGTCGCCCAGAAAATTCAGGGCGAGTATTGTTATCATTATGCTAAGACCCGGATACAGGGTCAAATGGGGGTAATCCCTGATGTATTGCCTGCCCCCGGAGAGCATCGCGCCCCACTCGGGATACGGCGGCTGTATGCCGAGGCCTATAAACGACAGCCCCGCCGCGTTCAATATGGCGAACGCGACCCCCAAAGTCGCCTGAACTATGATGGGGGCCATGCTGTTCGGTATGATGTGCTTTAAAATGATGCGCAGGTCGGAACTGCCGACTGCGTGCGCCGCCTCGATGAACTCCATCTCCCGTATGGACAGCACGGAACTGCGGACTATTCGCGCATAGTTGGGGGCGTCCGACACCCCGACGGCTATCATCAGGTTGAACAGCCCCGGCCCCAGCGCCGCCGCAATGGCGATCGCGAGAAGGGTCTGGGGGATGGACAGCAGCACGTCCATGACGCGCATGATCGCATTGTCGATCCAGCCCCCGTAGTAGCCAGCGATCGCCCCTAGCATGCCTCCCGCAAGCAGCGCTATGCTGACTGCGATGAAGCCGACCTGGAGCGATATCCGCGCGCCATATATCAGGCGGCTCAAGATATCGCGCCCGAACTCGTCGGTCCCGAGCAGGAATTGCTTTGACGACGACTCGAACATATGGGCCAGGTTCTGCTTCGAATAGCTGTAAGGCGCTATGACGTCGGCAAATATCGCGACGAAGACGAGCGCCAGCAGGACCACCAGCCCGAACATGGCGAGGGGGCTCTTCTTCAGCCTGAAGAAAACTTCCATTGCCGGGCCGCGTTTCGCCCTGCCCGGCGGCCGCGCGGATTCCGTGCTGCCTGCCATAATCCACCCTCCCCTATTTGTACTGCGCTTTTATGCGCGGGTTTATAAAGGCGTAAGCGAGGTCAACCAGGAGGTTTACTATGCTGAACGCCACTGCCACGAAGAGAACGGCCCCCTGGACCACGGGATAATCCCTGGCTTTGATCGATTCCACCATCAAGCGCCCCACTCCCGGGATGGCGAAAATGGACTCTGTGAGGATTGCCCCTGCGAGAAGCGCGCCGAACTGGAGGCCGCATATCGTCACGACTGGGATGAGTGCGTTGTGCAGCGCGTGCACCCAGATGACCACCGACTCCTTCTGTCCCTTGGAACGGGCGGTGCGGATGTAGTCGGCCCTTATGACTTCGAGCATCGAGGACCTCGTCATCCGCGTCACCATCGAGATTGCCTGCGCGGAAAGGGCCACCGAGGGCAGGATCATCGATTTGAAAGTGTCGAAGCCCGATGACGGGAGCCATTTCAACTGAACCGAGAACAGGATTATAAGCAAAAGCCCCAGCCAGAAGACTGGCATGGAGAGGCCTATCATGGCGAAGATCATCGTTATGACGTCGAAGAACGAGTATTGCTTTATGGCTGATAGTATCCCGCACGGAATACCGACGATCACCGCTATGGCCATTGCGAACGCGGCGAGCTTCAAGGTGGACGGAAACGCCTGCATTATCTCGTGCATCACGGGGCGCTTCGTCACGTACGACCGCCCGATATCCCCCTTTGTCACCGCTTTGAGCACGTAGTTTCCGAACTGGACGAGGAAAGGGTCGTTCAGGCCCTCCGTCTGCCGGAACCTGTTCATTGCCTCTTCCGTCGCCATGTCTCCCAATATCATGCGGGCCGGATCCCCCGGCGTGATGTACAAGAGGGTGAAAACGCAAAAAGCCACTCCGACGAGAACGGGAAACAGGAAAAGGACGCGGCGGATTATGTAGCGTATCATGTCCCATCCTCCTTAATAATGAATCCATAAGCGCTTCCCTCGTGCAGCCCAAAAGGGGAGAGGCTTTGCTCTCCCCTTAACGGGGCTTTCAGGGAAGCGCTCGATGACTCAAGTTTTGCCATTACGAAACGCGGATGCGTTCAAATGCCAGCCTAATCCTCGAAGTAGGCCTCCCTGAAGGAGTGGACTTCGTTCGAGCTTGGGACAAAATCCTTCACGTTCTTCTGCGTCCCCGCTATGGACTCGTCGTTGTGCAGGTAGACCATCGGCGTCTGCTCGTTGATGTAAAGCTGCAGCTCCTTGTATATCGCCGCCCTCTCGTCACCGTCAGCCACGCTGCGGCCGCGGGCGAGAAGGTCATCGACCCTCGCGTCGGAGAGGTATGTGAAGTTGCTGCCGGCGTTCGTCTCAAGCAGGCCGGTGACGGCGAAATTCGGGTCCGGGACCGTCGAGACCCAGCCGAGGAGATAGACGTCGTGCTTCTTGTCCTCGAGGCCGCTGAGATACGCGCCCCACTCCATGACCTTGATCTCGGACGCGATTCCTATCTCTTCCAACTGCGCCTGGATTATGGTGGACATGTCTATGCGTTCCTTGCGCTCGTTCGTCCATATCTCCAACTTCATGTCCTTTATTCCGGCGTCCGCGAGCAGTTTTTTCGCGAGCTCGACGTCCTGCTTGTGGGGCTCGACCTCAGGGGCGATTGAATATTTGACGGCTTCGGGGACCAGTGACGTCGGGACCTTGCCGACCCCGCGCCATACCGCCGCCTGGATAGTAACTGTGTCAAGCGCCGCGTGGAGCGCCTGGCGGACCCTTACGTCGTCGAAGGGCTTTTTCGAAACGTTGAAGCCCATGTATGTGATGGAAGTCTGCGGCCTGCGATACAGAACCAGCTTCTCGTTTTCCTCTATGCGCTTGAGGTCGTTGGTGACTATCGGATACGCGATGTCAACCCCGCCCGACTCCAGCTCGATGGTGCGGCTGGTCGGCTCCGGGACCGAACGGACTTCGAGCGTCTTTACCTTGGCCTTCTCCCCCCAATAGTCGTCGAAACGCTCTAAGACATATTTGTTGCCCTTCTGCCAGCTCACGAACTTGAACGGGCCAGCGCCCACAGGGTTCATTCCGAAGTTCTCGCCGGCTTCCTCGACCGCCCTCTTGCTCACGATGGACCCCCAGCTATGGCTGAGGGACGGGAAGAACGAGTAGTCCACTTTTTTCAGGTGGATGATCACCGTATTGTCGTCCACTATCTCGACGTCCTTGACGTTGTTCGAGTATTCGTTGATCTGCGCCCCGGCCTCCGTGGTGGCGCGCATGATGGTGTATCTGACGTCCTCCGCCGTCATGGTGTCGCCGTTGTGAAACTTGACGCCCTTGCGCAGGGTGAACTTATAGTCGGTGTCCGAGAGGAACTCCCACGATTCCGCCAGTCCCGGCTTTGCCGTCCCGTCCGGCTCCAGGAACACGAGCGTGTCGTAAAGCGCGTAACAGGCGCGGGAAGAGGGCATGTCGTTATGCCCTATGGGGTCCAGAGTCGTGGCGTCGTACTGGTCCGCGACTATGAGCGCGTCCTTCGCCGCAGCGGCGCCGCAAAAAACCGCTATCAACGCAATGGCGAGCAAAAACAAAAATCTCTTTCTCATTAAAACATCTCCTCCTCGATTTTTTTCGTTCGCCTACGAAGCTCCGCCGAACGACCGGCAAAAAGCTTGCGCCAGCTCATCTGAAATAGTAGCAGATATCCGTCCGGTTGTCAGTGTCCGGACGCGAATAATAGCCCGGGAAATCCGTTCTTTTGCATCTGCTTGCGCCTTTATTTGCGATATGACATAATCATATTACAAACATGCGGGGAGGGGTGGACATGCCCAGGGTTACGGCAAGGATATTCATGAGCGGGCGAAGCCAGGCGCTGAGGTTGCCAAAAGCGTTCAATTTCGCAACTCGGGAGGTCTACATCGAGAGGGACGGCGACAAAGTTATTTTGCTTCCGAAGCCCCCCGTGACATGGGACAGCTTTTTTGACTCCGGCCCATGCCCCGATTTTGAGCTTGACAGGTCGGAAAACAAACCGCCACGGGAGCGGGAGTTGTTTTAATGCCCGAAACCTACATGCTCGACACGGACATTTGCAGCTATATCATCAGGGATCGCCCGCCCCGATTAAAAAAGGCATTCCTGGAACACGAGAAAGACGCCGTTTGCATTTCAGCGGTGACGTATGCTGAGTTGCTGTACGGCCTCGAAAAGAAGCCGTCCGAAAAATTGGAGCGCGACATCAGCGAATTTGTCATTCTAGTCAAGATCGTGGACTGGAATTATGCCGCAGCCCAAAAATACGCCAAAATACGCCATTACCTGACCGCAAACGGAAGAGTCATAAGCGATTTTGACATGCAGATCGCGGCGGCAGCTTTGGCAATGAACGCCAAATTGATTACGAACAATAAAAAACACTTCGGTATGGTGCCTGAGCTTGCCTTGGCAGATTGGCTTTTATGACGGGTTCGCCATAAACCCCCGTAGCGCATCAGGTGTATTTTTGAAATCA
>JAISQC010000195.1 GCA_031274465.1 Synergistaceae bacterium
TGGTGATTGACTCAGAAGGTAAGCTAAAATATACTCAATGCGACGCGCGGCGCGAAATTCAAAACGCGCGCTCTTATCTCTTAGGCCGAGGAGTGAAATGAAAAGCATATCCCTGAAACGCATTGACGCGTTCAAAATAATTGACGAGAACACCGACGAGATATTCTACGGCTGCGATCAGGAGTGGTTCGGCACCGAGTGGCAGCGCAGGTCCGGCTGTGGCCCGTCGGCGGTGAGCAACATGCTGCTGTACCGCGCGGCGCCTCTTGGCGGCAGGGCACTCAGCAAGAGCGACTGCGCGTCTTTGATGGAAGAGGTGTGGCATCACGTCACCCCGACCGAGCACGGGATACCGAACACCGAGATGCTGTGCGAGTCGGTCAAGGCATACGGGGCCTCGAAAGGGGCGAAGGTGGCGTGCGCGCACTGCGAGATTCCGGAAGACAGGTCGCTCAGGCCGTCCGGGGGCGAGGTCGCGTCGTTTCTGGAGGTGGCACTTTCGTCCGATATCCCGGTCATATTTCTCAACCTGTGCAACGGAGAGGAAGAAAACCTTGACGAATGGCACTGGGTTACTATAGTCTCGCTGGAGAGGGCGGAACCTGACGGCCGCATGAAGCTTCGCATTCTCGACAAGGGAAAGATAGGCATCGTCGATTTGACGCTGTGGCTCGACACCACCGAATGCGGAGGCGGCTTCGTCCATTTCGTCATGGAATAGGCGCGTTTTTGCATGCGCCGGTGAAATTGGAGGCGATCGCTCGCTTTGCCCAAACCTAAGAGGACGTCCGGCGATAGATTCAGCGGACCGCCGGCGGGGAAAAACCCATCGAAACAGAGCGGGCCAAAGACATCCGCACATGGTCGGGAATTGGCCTCCGGCAAGCCGATTCGCCAGCAGGCAACCTGCTTAAAGGCGCATGGGCTTCGGGAGAGCGGCGGCGCTACCCAAAACAGGCCGCAGGACGCCGGCTCGGCGCAGAGCGAACGCGACGAGCTTTTGATCGGAAAGACGCGCGACCTGCTCATCAAAATAGCCGTCGAGTCATGGCAATTCGCACGATTGTTCGAACGGGCGCTCACAAAGCTCGACGCCGCGGAACGGAAGAAGTATGAGGCACGCGCCGCGTCCTTCAACAAAACGATCGTGGACGCGCTGGCAGAGGCGGAGCTTAAAATCGCACTGATAGAGGGGCAGCGGTTCGATCCCGGGATGGCCGCCATTCCCTTGAACATAGAAGATTTTGACGAAGGGGACGAACTGGTGGTTGACAGGATGGCATCTCCGATAATCATGGGCAAAGACGGCTTGGTCAGGACGGGCAGCGTTATTTTGCGGAAGGTGGAAAGATGAGCAACTACGTCGGCATAGATCTCGGAACGACCAACAGCGTCATATCCTCCTACGACGGCTTGCGGATTCGCACGTGGAAAAACCCCGAACAGAGCGACGTGACGCCGTCGGCGATATACATCGACAAGCGCGGCGGCAAGTACGTCGGCCTAAGGGCGTACAACATGTCCTCAAGGGACCCCGGCAATTGCGCGGTGCTTTTCAAAAGGCTTATGGGGACGAGCACCAAGGTCCATTTCGCGGCCTCGGATACGACCAAAACGCCGGAGGAGTGCTCGGCGGAATTGCTCAAATCCCTTTTCGGCTATCTGCCGGAGGAGATAAGGAGCGGGCACGACACAGGAACCGTGATCACCGTTCCGGCTGCCTTCAACCAGATGCAAAAAACCGCGACGATGGAGGCGGCGAACATGGCAGGCATCGGCAGCGTCGCCCTGATGCAGGAGCCGGTCGCGGCGGTCATGAGCGTCATGCGCGCGAACAGGAGCGACGGCATGTTCCTCATATACGACCTCGGCGGGGGCACTTTGGACATCGCCGTAGCGGAAAGCTCCGGCGGCCGCGTCAACCTTCTGGCCCACGGCGGCATAGCGATGTGCGGCGGCAGGGATTTTGACCGGGCTATCTTCGACAATATCGTCAAGCCGTGGCTTTTGGAGAAATTCTCGCTCCCCGATGATTTTCAGGCAGACCCGGCGTACAGGACCCTGGCCCGATGGGCCGCGTCTGCCGCCGAAAACGCCAAGATCGCCCTTTCTTCTGCAAGAGAGACGACCATCAGCCTGTCGGCCGACATTCAGGAACCCATCCGAGACACGAAGGGCACGGAGATATATTTCGACATCCCCCTGCGCAGGGAGGTTTACGACGAGCTGATAGCGGAGCGGGTGGCAGAATCCATAAACGCCGCAAGAGATACGCTGCAAAGCGCCGGCCTCACCTCGCGCGATCCGGGGAGCATAGTGTTCATAGGCGGGCCGACGAGCTACAAGCCGCTGCGCGACAGGGTCGCGGGCGAGCTTGGGATAAGCGGGGGCATCGACGTGAACCCAATGACCGCCGTGGCGGAAGGCGCGAGCCTTTTCGCTGAGTCAATCGACTGGAGCGCGCGCGCTAGGTCGAGGAAGGGAAGCCGCGGACATATCTCATCCGGCGGCGAATTGAACCTGTCCTTCAACTACAACGCCCGGACCTCCGAACCCAGCGCCAAAATATCGGCAATCCTCCCGGGCGGGGCACCAGCCGGATGCGAATTTCAGGCGGACAGCATGGACACCGGGTGGACGTCGGGCAGGATACGCCTTGAGGACGGCGCCACTATAGATGTGCCGCTGCCCGAGGAGGGCGAAAACAAGTTCAAAATATCGGCCTTCGGCAAGACGGGCGGGCCGGTGAAGCTCGACGACAGCATGATAACGATAACGCGCACCGCTGCGACCGTCGGGGCGATACCGGCATCTCATTCAGTGGGCGTCGAGGTGCTGGAGAAGATCGGTGGCAAGCCCGCGCTGGAATACCTCGTCCGCCGGGGCGACGCACTTCCAAAGAAGGGGAAAAAGACGTTCAAGGCCGCCGAGGCGTTGAAGGCGGGAAGCGCCGGGTCGCTCAACTTCAAACTGTGGGAGGGCGAGATCAAGGCCCCCATCACGGATAACCGCCCGATCGGCGTGTTCAAGATATCCGGGGCCGATTTCGACGATGGGGCGATCCCCGAGGGCGCGGACCTCGAGTGCGAGTACGAGATACTGGATTCGGGGCACATCGACGTGCGTTTCTCCGTCCCCTGCATAGGCGGCTCGTTCCGCTCGGACAAAAATTTCTACTCCCGCCAAGAGGGTCAGGTGGACTACTCGTCCTCGGCCTTTAACGTGGTTTCCAGCGGGCGGAAGGCGCTTCTTAGGATAAACGAGATAAAAATGACAATCGACGACCCAAGGCTGCTCGAAGCTCGCAGAAAAGCGGAATCGGTCGTTTCGCTCGGCTCGGATGAAAAAGAGGCCGAAAAAATCCAAGAGGCCGACGAAAACATCAGAAGCGCGAAGATGATTCTGGCACAGGTCCGCGAAGAGCATCTGAGGGAAATCCGCAGCCTGGACTTGGATAAAATCGCATCCACGTTCGAAAACGACCTTCGAGCATACGCCACCCCGTCCGAGGCCGCCGACTTCGAAAACCTGGCGGAGACGGCGCGGCGTTCGATAGACAGGGACGACGCGGATTTCGAGTTCTACCTTGGGAAGCTGGAGAGCATGGCGTTCGGCATCCAGTGGCGCCAGGACTGGTTCATCGCCGAGGTTTTCAAGCGCTGGTCGAGCCTCCCGCAGATATTTGCCGACAGGCGCCGTTTCGACGAGCTAGTGAGCGAAGGCAGACGGCTCGTGTCCTCCGGAGAGACCGAAAAGCTCCGCGACGTCATGCTGGAGCTTCTGAAGCTCATTCCGGGAGTCGGCCCCGACATCAGCATGTCCGACGTGACGAACATCATCAGGGGCTGAGGCTACGGCATGGATTTGCTGCAAAACCCCTTCAACAGGATAAACGGGCGAGCCCACCACAATCGCAGGAAGCTGACCGAGCTCGCAGACGCGCAGGGGCTATCCGGAGACCCGGAGGACGCTTCTGGCGCCCTGTCGGAGCTGACCCACCCCAGAAAACGCCTATTTGCGGAGATCGCGTGGCTCCCCGGGGTTGCAGCCACGCAGATCGACCCCCTGCTGTCGCTGCTCGACCCAGTGTCGCCAAGGCTGCCCCGCAACAGGACGCTCCCTTCGGCAGACATGGCGCGGGCAAATCTGCTCGCGTCCGGGTTGTCGCGGCTGGATAAGGGGGATTGCAAGCCATCCTCGGTCGCGGTGTGGATCCTCGAGATATCCCGCGCGTTCGACTTCACGGACCCGGAAACCCTCATGATAATGATCAACGAAGAGCGCGTCGTATCAGGCTTCCCGGAGGTCACCAGCCTCGCCGCCGTGAGGGAGGCCGTCAACGAGAGAAGGCGTTATTTTCGCGGCGTGATCATGTCGGCACTGAACGGGATGCCCATTCGGGAACGGGTCGAGGCAATCGCGGCAGTCGTCGGCGTCTCCACCAACAACGGCAGGATACAGGCCCCCATAGTGGTTTTCGACATGGTAGATCTGTACGAGGTCGAGTCCAAATCGCTCATCGCCGGAATTGAGCGCACGGCAGGAGCCGCGTCCGCCCGGATTATGGAGGCAGTCGCGCAAAACCGAAGCGACGCGGACACGGCAGGCTTGATCGACGAATTCGTGGAGAGTTGCCGCGCGTTGAGACGCATTACCGATCCGATCAGCGTCTGCGCCAGGGTCCGTGGACTTGGCGGCGAAGGTAGCGTTTGCGCAAAAATGGCATCCGAACTGGAGGCGCACTTAAACGCGCTCGGCAGGCCCGGCCTTGCCTCGCGCCTATCCGATGGTTTGATGGCTCACGGGGAAGGCCCTGCCGAAACCGGCGGGGAGGCCGGGGAAAGCGAAGCGCAGGACTCTGCGGGCAGTGCCTCCGAAGAAAACGATGCCCCGCCGAACTTTGACGACATAGTGCTGGGCGAGGGCGAAAAAACGCGCGAGCAGGCTTCGGAATCGGACGACAAGGGCGGCGCGCCGATTGAAATAAAAACCGACCCATTTGGAACCGCGTACGAGGCGCGGGGGGATACCATTTTTGAAAGCGACATAGAGACCGTGGCGACGGAGAGGATAAGCATATCGCCGAAATGGATAGAATGGAAGGGCCGCAAGTGGGACGTGGACGCCATCTCGCGCGTCAGATGGGGCCGGGTGCCGGACCCCTCGGGCGACGTCCACAACGTTGCGCAATATCGCGTTTTTTGGGGCTACGATTACGACGGGGTGTCCGTAGATTTCATCAACAGCCGCACCTACGACAAATTAGCCAAAAGCCTGTGGAAGGCAGTCGGCTCGAAGCTGATGGACCGCATTCTGGCAGGGATGAGGGACGGGGGAAGCTATCGTTTCGGAGAAACCGCCGCGAACGACTTGGGCATCGAACTGGAGCGGCATACCCAGCAATCCCGCGACGAGCGGGTTTTTTGCCGTTGGGCGGATATCGTCATAATGGACGAGCCCGGCGTCTTTTCCCTCGGCATGAAGGACGACAACGAGTTGTGGGTGGATTTCAAATACCTGGAGGACGACAACATCAACATTCTGGAAAACGCGGTGCGCGCGCGCGCCAAGCGCGGCACTGACAGACTGAGCGGCGCTCTGCCCGCGTGAGCCGCCCCATTTAGCGGCGCAGCTCCCCTGACGGAACGCCGGATATCTCTCCGTTGTCCAAAACCGCATTGCCATTTACAATCACCAGCTTCATCCCCATCGGCGGCATGAACGGCTCTTTGTATGTAGCCCTGTCCGTGAAGCTATCCGGGTCAAAGACCGCTATGTCGGCGGACGCGCCTGCGTATATCCTTCCCGCGTCTATCTGAAGCGCGTCGGCCGGCATAGCGGTGACTTTCTTCAACGCGTCGTTCCAGCCATAGCCGTGCCGCCTCAATATCCGAAGCGCCCTCGGAAAAGTGCCGGACAGCCTTGGATGCGCGCCCTCCCCCTGATAATACGAATCGGAGCCTATCATGCAATCGGGATGCGCGACGCAGCGCTCCACCTCGTCCTGCTCCATTATATGGGCGATTATCTGGCCGTCTGGCTCCTCGCGCCGCATCTCGGCAAAAGTGTCCCAGTTCAGCCATTGGCCCCTGAACCGGCCCGAGGCGGCCTCGAGGCATTCCGGCCCTTTGCCCCGCCACCTACTGGCAAAGCCGTCATCGAAAACGGCGGAACCCACGTTGGTGCAAAACGCGTCGTATGGATAGCTATCGAACGTCACGCGCAGCCCTTCTCCCGTCGCGGCGTCTATCGCCTCCAAGCATTCGTCGGTATGGAACGCCGTCATGCTGGCGAGATGGGATATCTCTACCCTGACGCCGTAAACGCGGGAAAGCTCTATCACCTCGCGGATCCCTTCGACGCACCTGTCGTCATCGAAACGCGTATGGACGGAGATGAACCCGCCAAATTCTGCCACGACCCGCGCAAGGCCGCTTATCTCTTCGAAAGTCGCGCCCGGCTCGTATTCGAGGCCCAGCGACAGGCCCATCGCGCCAAGGCGCATCGATTCCCCGAGGAGATCGCGCATCGCTTGCCTCTGCCGCGGCGTGGCGGGGGCATACCTGTCCGTCTGCCCTGACGCATGCCTGAGGACGCAGTTCCCGGCCAGGTAATGGAGATTGATCCAGGGATGGGGGTGCATCGCGGCCGAATCGGCAAAAAGCGGCCCGCTGCCGCAGTTCCCGGAAAGCATGGTAGTCACCCCCTGCCGGAGCAGGGAGAGTTCCACGACATCGCCTCCCCCCTCGTATTCGTCGTGGGCATGAATGTCGATGAATCCAGGCGATAGTGACAGTCCTTGGCCCCAGCGTGAACAACGTGGCCGTCTCGATGTCAAGAGGCAGTTAAAATAGACCCACCATCGGCATCGAAAAATGACCCACCCCGTGGAGGCGCAATTTGGCGTTTTTTACTGAAAATATCGCCTCTTTCTATCAGTCTTTTTTAT
>JAISQC010000217.1 GCA_031274465.1 Synergistaceae bacterium
AACACCTGGAAACCGTCCATGCCCGGCATGATGATGTCAAGCAATATCAAATCGGGGCTGTCCGCCTCGACGCGTTTCAAAGCCTCTTCGCCGGACCTCGCCGTCAAAACCGTGTACTCCATGGACAAAATCTGATTCAGCACGGCGAGATTCGATTTTTCGTCATCAACCACCAAAATTTTTCGCTTCTCCCCTAGCCCCATAACAATATCACCTCTTCATCGGCTTATATACGGCGTTCCGAGAGCGGCACGCGCTCTTGCGTCGGTACGGCGTTTCCTGCCCTTCATGCCAGCTCCCCGACCAAATTTTTAAGTTCGTCAAGTATCTCATGAGCACGGTAAAAATCAAAGTCCTCGATTCGCCCAATGAGGTCTGCGCATTTTTCGCCGCAAGACGCCAGCGTCTCCCTTATCTCGCCGACAAAACCCAGCGCGCTCGCGTCTCCCGACGCAAGAAGAGGCTCGATGCGGTCGATGAGCGCCAGCGCGGAAACTTTGTCGAATGCTCGGGCCTCCGCAGCAGGCGCGCCCCGGCCCTTTCCTTCGCGAATAGCGATTTCGCCGACTGCGGCTTTCAAGTCTGCCTCCAGCTCCGCCATCAGCCCTTCCGTGGGACAGGCCCCGTCCGACAGGGCGCGCTCGGCCGCAAAAGCCGCCTCTCCGAGGACCGACGCGCCTATCAGCCTCGCCGTGCTTTTAAGGGTATGGGCCACGCGCCGCGCGACGGCAAAGTCGCCCGCTTTCAGCGCATCACCGATTTTTTGGAAGTCATCCGCGTGATCCGAGGCGAACCCCTTCAAAATATCCTCGTAAAGCGCCCCGTCGCCCGCAGAGTTCCTCAGTCCTTCGGCCCTGTCTATGACGGTGCCGATTTTAGCGCCTTCGCCTCCTAAAACCTCTCTTTCGCCGGCATCGAGCGGGAAATTGAGCTTTTCCGGCGATATCCACTTGATGAGAGCGGCGTTGAGCGCGTTTGGGTCTATGGGTTTCGGTATGAAATCGCTCATGCCGGCATCGATGAAGATTTCACGGACCCCCGCGACGGCGTTCGCCGAAAGGGCAATTATCGGCACGTCGGCGCGCCCGGGAAGCGAGCGTATCAGCTCGGTCGCCTCAAGCCCGTCCATTCCGGGCATCATGTGGTCCATGAACACCAGATCGTATTGTTTTTTCCGAACCATTTCGACGGCTTCCGCCCCGCTTTTAGCCGTGTCGGCCGTTATCTCGTGTTTAGCCAGGTATGCCACGGCGACTTTGAGGTTGATGGCGCTGTCATCGACGACAAGAACGGAGGACGTCGGCGCCGTCACCATGCAGGTATCCAGGCTCGTGGCGGCTATCTGCTGCGGGTCCCCCTTCACGAAGGGCAGGGTGACGGTGAAAGTGGAGCCCATGCCATATTCGCTTTCCACCTTGATCGAGCCGCCCATGAGCGACACGAGGCTGCCGGTAATCGAGAGGCCCAGACCGGTGCCGGCCACTCCGTGGTTGGCTCGGTTGTCGAAGCGCGAGAAGGACATGAACAGGTTTGGGATGTCCTCTTTTCTGATCCCGATCCCAGTATCGCTGACCACGAACGCCAGCCTGTCCTGCGACCCGTGTTTTTCGAGGCATACGCGAAACTCCACGTAGCCCTCTCTCGTGTATTTGATGGCGTTGTTTATGATGTTGACTATTATCTGCCGGATGCGGACGTCATCGCCGTAGATGGCCTCCGGCACGCCCGGCTCGACCGAGTACCTGAACTCCAGCTCCTTGCTCTCGGCCATGAAGCGGCTCATCGAGAATATATTGTCGCACAGCTCCTTCAGCATGAAATGCACGTTGACCAGATCCATCCTGCCGGCCTCTATTCTCGAGAAGTCCAGTATGTCGTTTATTATCTGGAGAAGCGCCTTCGACATCTTCTTTATATCCTCGAAATAGCTCCGCTGCGTGGGATCGAGGTTATCGGTCCTCATGAGGTCGCTCATCCCTATGATTGCATTCATCGGGGTGCGTATCTCGTGGCTCATCGACGCGAGGAACCTGCTCTTCGCCTCCGAGGCGACCTGGGCGGCGCGGGTCGCTATCTCCAGCTCGCGGTTGCGCGCGTCAGCGGAGCGCATCTTCTTTTGGCTCTCCTTGACCTCTCGGAGGTCGCGCGAATAAGTGGCGAGCCGATAACCGTCATTCCACGGAATGCGGACGAGCGTCACCTCGACCGGGAGCGGTTCCCCGTCGATGGTCCTGTGCTCCCACTCGAACCGCAAGCGCCCCTTCTTGATGGCCAGGCTGTTCATCTCGGCCGATTTTTCGCTGCTGCGCCTGCCGTCTGGCTGAAACTCGGGACTCAGGAGGTCGAAATATTTCAGATAGTCCGATTTTTGCGATATGCCGAACATCCGCAGAGCTTCCTCGTTGCAGTCGAGCAAGTTGTCCTCGTCGTCCCAGAGGGAGCACGCAAGGGGCGTCGCGTCGAGCATCAGGCGGGCCGATTCGTCGGCCTCCGCGCTTCTGACCTCCGTGGTGTCGAAGTACATTACGAGCACGCCGTCTAAATTGCCGCTCTCGTCGAACATGGGGGATGACTGGATGTTGTACATGCGGAACTCGCCGCGCCCCGAAAAGTCGATCATGACGTTCGACGCGGCCGTGCGGCCGCATTCTTTTACATGGTTGAACCTCTCCACGCCCTGCGCCACGAATTCCTCATCGCCGAAACGCGAGTACAGCTCGCCTATCGTGAGCCCGCTGATATGGCTGAAATTTTCTATGCCGGCTAGTTTCAAAAGCGCATTGGAGCAATAAGCGACGCGCCCCTCGCTGGTCATCAGCAGTATTATCTCGGGAGAGCTCTCCAGCAGGAGCCTCATGTATTTCTCCTGCTTCAGCAGGTCGGCGTAACGCGCCTCGTCCATATCAGCCAAAACCGCGCACCAGAGCTACTTTGCGTTCAGAGCCATGTCCGACAGGCTTACCAGGCCCCTCTTCCGCAACGCTTCGGAAAACGCGAACGACAGCACCGCCGGGAGCACGAAGTGAAGGGCTATCACCCCGGGCCACGCGCCAGAGCCCATGACGGCGAAGGTCCCGACCTGCCCGACCAGGCCGCTGGTTCCCATCCCAGCGCCAACGCTGTTGTTCTGCATTTTGAAAACCATCGTTCCGACCGGGCCCAAGATGGCGGAGGAGAGGGTCGGGGGAAACCATATCCAAGGGTTTTTCACTATGTTAGGCATCTGTATCATCGAAGTCCCGAGTCCCTGCGATATGAGGCCGCCGACGCCGTTTTCGCGAAAACTGGACGCGGCGAACCCTATCATCTGGCAGGAGCACCCCACCGTAGCCGCGCCCGCCGCCAGGCCCGAGAGGCCAAGAGAAACGGCGAGGGCCGCGCTGCTTATCGGAAGCGTCAGGACGATGCCCATGACGGTCGAGACTATTATGCCCATCATGAACGGGTGCATCGCGGTCGCGGCGTTGATGATGCCGCCGAGCCAATTCATTATGTGAGCGACGTAAGGCGCAAGGAACACGCCGCTAATCCCGCCGGCTATTATAGTGGCGAGCGGAACGAGAAGTATGTCGATGCTCCCGCCCCACCGGCCCTGAGCGAATTTGCCGGCAGTGGCCCCAACCAACGCCGCCGCCGCCGCCCCCATCGGCTCGCCTATCACGGGCGACACCCCGCTGAACGTCCCCGCGCCGACGGCCCCCACGGCAAGGACCGAAAATATCGCAAGCGGGGGCGCGTCGATGCTTCTGGCAACCCCAGCCGCAATCGCCGGCCCCATCATAAGCTGCGCCGCTGAACCCAGATTCGTTATCAGCCCGATCCCCGAATAAACCCCGATCTGTTTTAATATCAACCCAACTATAAGCGACGAAAAAAGCCCCAACCCCATGCCGTTCAGCACTTTCACCCAATAAGAAGAAAAATCCGCACTCGATTTAGCCATTCGCACGCACCTTTGCCTTTTAGCGG
>JAISQC010000242.1 GCA_031274465.1 Synergistaceae bacterium
CCTGTGACTTGCCCAATTCGCCCGAAGCCGACGATGCCCATGGTTTTTCCCGCAAGCTCGATCAGAGGGTAGTCCCAGAAACACCAGTCAAGGCTCTTTTCCCATCTGCCTTCGTGAACTGCGTCGTTATGGCTGCCCACCCGGTTGCAGATTTCCAGCAGAAGGGCTATCGCGAACTGCCCAACGGAATATGTGCCGTAAGTCGGGACGTTGCACACAGGGATGCCTCGTTCCCGTGCGGCCGCGACGTCTACGACGTTGTAGCCCGTGGCGAGCATCCCGATGTACTTTAGGTTTTTGCAAACCTCGATCACCGTCTCGTCTATGGGCGTCTTGTTGGTTATGGCCGCTTCGGCGTCGCCGATGCGCGCTATTATCTCGGAGATATCAGTGAGTGGCGTGCGGTCATAAACAGTGAGTTCCCCCAGCCTCTCGAAGCTCTCCCAGCTCAGGTCCCCCGGGTTTTCCGTATATCCGTCCAAAATCACTATTTTCACCGAAATCCCGCCTTCGTTCGCGAAGTCTTATGGTTTCGACATTCGAGTAAAATTATAACGCAAGTTTCGCAGTAATGCTATAACGTCACGAATCCTACAAATTTCTGGGTGGAAATTCTTGACAAAACGACCAGCATGTGATTTCATACTCACGCAATTAAACCGTTGATGCAGAGATCAAACCGTCAGCGCGCATACAGAGAGCTTGGGTTGGTGGGAGCCAGGCGGTAAGCGGGGCGGCAAATGGACTGCGGAGGGCGCGAGGAAAGGGAGGCTTTATCTCCCGAGTATTCCGCGACGCGACGCCGGCGTTACAGGGCGAGGGGCGTGTCGGCGCCCCGCTGAGGTGGGCGATCTGTTTCGCCAAACAAGGTGGCACCGCAGGCTTTTGCGCCTGTCCTTGTGATTCGCGGTTTTTTTAACGCGCACAGGGGCGGGCGTTTTTTATTTGCTTGCTTAATTTCCGACAAAAAAAATTAAAGGAGGAGTTGTTTCACTATGAAATCAAGGCATGTTTTAAGCGCGGTTTTAGCGGCGGCGATAGCACTTTCGGCGGCACCATCTGGCGCGGCGCCCCTCGACCCAAGCGGGGTCTATCGCCTTGGGATAGTGCAGTTGATCGAGAACGGGGCGTTTGCTGACATGAGGGAGGGGTTTATCGGCAGGATGAGGGAACTCGGCTACTCCGAGGACAAGATGACCTTCGACTATAAAAACGCGCAAGGCGACATGAGCAACCTCAACTCGATCTGCCAGAGCATGGCCGACTCGAAGCTCGACGCGATCGTCACGATAGCGACCCCCCCGACTCAGGCCATGGTGAACGTCGAGCCCGACGCGCCGATATTTTTCATAGCGGTCTCGAACCCGGTCGGCGCCGGAGTCATCACCGAGATGGAACGCCCCGACAAGAACGCGACTGGGGCGTCCAACGCGATCCCGGTCGGCGAGATGTTCAAGCTGGCAGCCTTGGTCACCCCGAAAGTCAAGTCGTTCGGGTTCGTCTACAATACCGGCGAGGTGAACTCCGTCACCACAGTCAAAGCGGCGAAGGAATACCTCGACCGGACCGGAGAGTATTCGTACAAGGAGGCCATCGTCACCGCGTCCCACGAGGTGCAGCAGGCGGCGCAGTCGCTGGTAGGGCAGGTGGACGCGCTCTTCATCCCCAACGACAGCATGGTGCAGAGCGCCCTCACCCAAGTCGTGGAAGTGGCGAACGACGCGAAGATGCCAACCTACGGCAGCTCTGCGGTCATGGTGAACACCGGGGCTTTTGCCACCATAAGCATCGACGACCACGTGATAGGCGCAAGGGTCGCCGATATGCTGGACCGCCACCTCAAGGGGACTCCCGTCAGCGACATCCCCGCCGTGGTGATATCCGACTTCGTCACTCTGTTCAACGGGCCGACGGCGGAAGCCATAGGAGTCGAGATACCCTCGGGGATGCTCGAGGGCTCCGTAATAGTGAAATAAGGCGAGACTAGGGGGGAAACGGCCATGACCCTGTTCGCGGGCTCTCTTCACCTGGGTTTGATTTACGGACTGATGGCGCTTGGCATATACGTCACTTTCCGAATCCTCAACACCCCGGACCTCACGACAGACGGCAGCTTCACTCTGGGCCTGGCCGTATCCGCCTCTATGACCGTGCTCGGGATGCCCGCAGCGGGGCTGGTTTTGGGAATCGCCTGCGGCGCCCTCGCGGGCGCCGTCACAGGCATGCTTCAGACGAAGCTGTCGATTCACCCGATACTGTCCGGCATCCTCACCATGAGCGGCCTTTATACGGTAAACCTCTTCATCCTCGGAGACAGGTCGAACCTGTCGCTTCTCGGCACGAAGCACCTGTTCTCCTACGCGCTGGCGATGTTCCCCGGCGTTGGCAAGGACATCGTGCGGCTCGCGGTGGCGGCACTTCTGGTCGCAGCATGCCTCGCCGCCCTGTCGTGGTTTTTCGGCACCCACGCCGGGCTGTGCATACGCGCCACCGGCGACAATGACGACATGGTCCGGGCGTCGTCGATCAACGTGGACCGCATGAGGATCATCGCCATAGCCATCTCGAACGCCTGCGTCGGATTTTCCGGCGCGGTCGCGGCGCAATACCAGGGCTTCGCTGACATCGGCTCGGGAGTCGGCATGATGGTGGTCGGGCTCGCGTCAGTGATCATAGGGGAGATTTTTTTCGGGAGACGGTCGGTCACCGCGGGCTTTTTGTCGGCGGTCTGCGGTTCCGTGATATACCGGCTCATCATAGCCCTCGCGCTCAAGAGCGACTTTTTCCCAGCCTACGCGCTGAAGCTGGTCTCGGCGCTGATCGTGACCGTCGCCCTGGCCCTCCCGGCAGCCCGCGAACGACTGCGCGTGGCTCGCCTGCGGAAGGAGGCAAGACGCGATGCTTGATGTGAGAAACGCGCGGGCGACCTTCCTGCGCGGCACTCCAAACGAGCGCGCGGCGCTTTCAAATCTCAGCCTGACGCTTGAAGGCGGCGAGTTCATAACGATCATCGGCTCAAACGGCGCCGGCAAATCCACGCTCTTCAACGCCATATCGGGGTCGCTCCTGCTGGACTCGGGCAGCATAACACTCGGCGGCGAGGACATTACGTGGAAACTGCCGCACGAGCGCGCACTTTCCATAGGATATCTGTTTCAGAACCCGATGAAGGGCACCGCGCCCAACATGACCATCGCGGAAAACATCTCGCTCGCCTACAGCAGAAAGAAAATCCGGCCATTGCGAAAAGGGGTGTCCAAAGGAGACCTCGATGTATTCCGCGATATGCTGGCCCGTTTCGGCATGGGTCTGGAGGACCGCATGGCGGAACGCGCCGGGCATCTGTCCGGCGGGCAGAGGCAGGCTCTGACCCTGCTGATGGCGACGGTCGCAAACCCCAGCCTCCTGCTGCTCGACGAGCACACCGCCGCCCTCGACCCCGCCGCCGCCGAAAAAATCATGGGCATCACGAACGAAATAGTCGCGGAACGCAAGCTCTCCACCATGATGATAACGCACAACATCCAGCAGGCGCTGCGCTTCGGCAGCCGCACCGTAATGATGGAAGACGGAAGCGTGATACTCGACATCACGGGGCCCGAGAGAAGCGGCATGACGGTCCACCGCCTGATGGAGCTTTACTCCGGACGCGCCCGCAGGGAGCTTGACAACGACAGGATGCTCCTCTAAGGAAACGCTTAAATGTTATTTAATCAGCAGTTCCCTAAATATAATTGTACATTTACACATACCTCCTAAACCACCCTTCACTTAATCTTTAACTGGAAAAAAATTTTGCATCGTGTAAAATGTGTTTAGCATGGCACGATATGCGCTAAAAAATCTTTAAGGTGGTCTTTTTTAAATGAAAATAATCGACGTATCCTTGCGGCGCCCCGTAACCGTCCTCATACTGACAATCGCAATCCTCGTTTTGGGCTTGTACTCGTACTCCAACATGGGGGTAGAGCGGATGCCGAACATCGATTTTCCAATCGTCGTCGTGCAGACCACGATGGATGGGGCAAGCCCGGCCATAATGGACAACGACGTGACCGACGTGCTAGAGGCCCGGATAAACACCATCGAGGGGATAAAAAACATCTCTTCCAGCAGCTATGAGGGGCGTTCGGTCATAGTGGTCGAGTTCGATCTCGACAGGAACGTGGATTTCGCGGCTGCCGACGTGCGCGGCAAGGTCAGCATGGCAAAGGGGCAGCTCCCCGACGAGTGCGACGACCCGCAGGTAGACAAATTCGACCCATCGAACATGCCGATCATGAACATCGCGATCGAGACGGACGGGCACTCCGACGCGAAAGCCGTGGCCAGATTCGTCGATAACGTGGTCACCGAGCGCCTCCAGACGGTGACCGGCGTTGGAGGGGTGCAGCTCGCCGGTTTCCGCGACAGGGAGATACGGATATGGCTCAACACCGACAGCCTCGAGGCTTACGGACTCACGACCAAGGACATAAAAGACGCCGTTTACAACAGGCACGTCGAACTCCCAGCCGGGCGGATCGAGACCGGGACGCGCGAATACGGTATCAGGCTTAACGGGGAGTACCGCTCGGTCGCCGAGCTGTCGTACGTGCCGGTGGCATACCGCAACGGCGCGATAATACGCCTGCGCGACGTTGCGCGGATAGAGGACGACGTGGAGGACAAACGCAGCCAGTCGCTCTACGAAAACAGCCCGACGATAATGGTGCAAGTGCGCAAGCAGAAGGGCGCGAACGAAGTGGCCCTTGCCAGCGAGGTGCGCAAGCGGATAGTCGAATTGAACGAGATATCCCCGCGCGGCTCGAAACTGGTCATAGTCTCGGACACGTCGCGATTCATTCTCCGCTCCATGAACGGAGTGCGCGGCGACATCATCCTGGCGATATTCCTGACGTCGCTGATCATGTTCATATTCCTGCGCACGATAAGGGCCACGATCATCGCGGTCATAACTATACCGGTCTGCCTCCTCGGGAGCGTAGCCGTGCTCTACTGGATGGGGATCACCATAAACAACATATCCATGATGGGGATGTCTTTGGCCGTGGGCATGGTGGTCGACGCGACGAGCGTCGTCATGGAAAACATCTCAAGGCACAAAGCCATGGGCAAAAACCCGATGCGAGCTGCAAGCGACGGCGCCGGGGAAGTTGGGTTCGCCGTGGTAGCCGGCGCTGCCACGACGCTCGCGGTGTTCATCCCGATCGCATTCATGAGGGGAGTGATGGGCAGGTTCTTCAACGCGTTCGGCATCACGGTCGCGATGACGATCGTCATATCGCTCCTGCTGTCGCTGACGCTGACCCCGTTCCTCTGCTCGCGCATCCTCGGCAGGGAAAGGCCGGGCTTCGTCCAGAACGCGCTCGAAGCGCCTTTCCTGATGCTGGAGCGCGGATACAGGAGATTGCTCTCCTTTGCGGTAAATCACCGTCTTATAGTCATACTTGCGGCGCTCGCGACCTTCTCCGGAGGAATATGGATCGCCACCACGCTCGGCTCGGAATTCACCCCTAACGAGGACCAGGGGTACTTCCGCCTCAACATCGAAATGCCCGCCGACACGTCGCTCGAGGTCACCGAACGCGTCATGAGCGAGATGATCAGCGTGGTCGAAGCGGACCCAAGGGTCGCCTATACTTACGGCGTCGCCGGGAGCGGGCAGGGGCAGGAAGTCTACAAGGGATCGCTCACCATCGAGCTTATCCCAAAAGACCAGCGCGAAAAAGCGAGCGTCATCATGGGGCAGCTCAGGCGGAAGCTCTCGGCGTTTCGCGACGTGGACATAAAGATGGGCAACTGGGGCGGGTCGGACATCACGCTCATGATACAGGGGCCTACGAGCGAGTCGCTGGCCGAGATAGGCGACCTCATCAAGTCGGACCTCGCGAGCGATCCAAGGGGGCTCGTAGATATCACGACAGACCTCCAGATGAACAAGCCGCGCATCAACCTCGAATTGAACCGCGCTCTGGCCGACGACCTCGGCGTCAACATAAGGGACCTCTCCGACGAGCTGAACGCGTGGTTCGCGGGGACGACCAGCGGCTCGTTCAACGAGGGCGGTTACAGGTACGACATCAGGATAAGGGCAGAGAAGGATAGCCGCGATGACCCTGACAAGGTGTTCAACACCCTCGTTCGGACGGCGGGCGGGCAGGTGATCCGCGCCGACGGGCTGGTGACGAGCAGCATCGGCGCCTCGCCGAACGTGATCAAGCGATACAACAGGCAGCGCTCCATCCAGATAGGGGCCAATGTGGAAGGCATATCCCCCAGCGAAGGCATCGCGATAATGGAGGATGTGTTCCGCAAATACGCCCCGCAGGACGGGACCTACAACATGACCCCAACCGGAGACTCCGAGAGGATGAGGGAAAGCTTCGCTAACATGGCTATAGCGCTGGTGTTCGCGATAATGCTGGTCTACATCGTGATGGCGATTCAGTTCGAGTCGTTCCTCCACCCGTTCACGGTGATGTTCTCGCTGCCGCTGATGACCGCTGGGTCGTTCGGGCTGATGTACCTCGCGAACCTGCGCATAAGCGTCATGAGCTTCATGGGCATCATCCTCCTCGTTGGGGTCGTGGTCAACAACGCCATACTGCTGGTGGATTTCATAAACCAGCTCCGCGCCGGCGGCATGAAGAAAGTCGAAGCGGTCATCGAGAGCGGCCCGCTCAGGCTGCGCGCTATTTTGATGACGACGGTTTCGACGATGGTCGGCAACCTCCCGGTGGCTCTCGCCTTGAGCGAGGGCGGCGAGATACGCCAGCCCATGTCCGTAGCCGTGACGGGTGGCCTTTTCACCTCCACGCTGCTTACCCTGCTCGTGATACCGGTCATTTACCTCGTGCTCGACGACATAAAGGACTGGGTGGCAGGCCGGATACATAGATACAGGGCATACAGGAGGCTTCGGGAAATGCATTCGAACCGCCCGCAATCCTCCCCCACCCCAGCCGGCGCCTCTGCTGCCGTCGCGGCAAAAGAGATGGCCGAACCCAGCGCGGCAACGGTAGAATAAATATGCTGCGCGGTAAAGCCCATAAAATTTCATCCATCCTGCTGATATTGACGGCCCTGCTGCAAGGCGCGCCCGCGCGCGCCGCCGAACCCTTGGGCGTTAAAGAGGCCATAGCCCTCACGCTCGAAAACAACTCGGCGCTTCTGTCCCTCCGCCAGGAGATATCGAAGGCATCCGCGCTGAAGATTCAAGCAGACGGGACTGCCACGCCCGAGATTGGATTCAATACCTACATCGACGAGAACAAGGACCTCCAGACGTCGGACGGATCCAGCAGGCGCGACAACAGGGTCGCCAGAATAACTCTCGAGCAGAGCGTCTACTCGGGAGGCAGGAACCAGGCGCTTCGGAGGCAATCCTTGCAGGCCAGGTCCATTGCGGAGCTGAACCTCATAGACGCGCAGAACAGGGCGACGGGCGAGCTGTTCGCGCGCTTTTACAACGTCCTGCTTCAAGATCGCCTCGTCGAGGCCGAGCGCTCCGCGATAGCCACGGGCGAACTGCACCTGCGCGAGATCACCCGCATGAACGAGCTCGGCCTGTCGAACAGGCTGGAGGTCATCCGGGCATCCCAGCAGCTCGCGGCAAACAGGGCCAACCTGAGCGCCGCCCAAGGGCTTTACGAATCGGCGGTCATCTCTTTGATGAACTACATGGCCATCCCCCCGGAGGAACGCCGCGCGGTGGACGGAGACCTCGGCGCGATGGACGCGCGGGGCGACAGGGCCTCCTCCCTTGCCGAGGCCACGAACAACAGGGCCGACCTCGCCGCCCTCGAAAAACAGATAGAGTATCAAAAAGACCAGATAGAGATAGAGCGCAGCGCCCTCCGCCCGCGCGTCACCTTGGGCGCGTCGGCTGGGCTTCTCAACCCGTATGATAGAGAAGACACGGGAAACGAGACCTGGAGGGCCGAACTCTCCATAACCGTCCCAATCCTCGACAGAAACCAGGCAAGAGGCGGCATCATGCGCGCGCAGGCAACCGCCGAACAGGACAGGATAGCCCTTTCGCAAAAGGGGCTGGACATAAAATCAGAGGTCGAGACAGCGTGGGCGGAGCTCGAGTCAACCCGCAACCGCCTCGAATCAGCGGCGCTCGCGCTCGAGCTTGCGGAGGAAACGCTCCGCTTGGCGGAAGTGGGCTTTCAGGAGGGGGTGACGCCGCAGCTCGATCTGCTGTCGGCGCAGACGTCGCTCACGGAAAGCCGCCTCGAATACCTGCGTTCGTTGTATAATAATATGATAGCAGTCGTCGCCCTGAAGGTGACCGAGGGGAACATCATCGACTGGGCGAGGGAGATGGAATTCGAATGAGCCGCAGACAAACCGGCAGAATAGGCTATTTTGCGCTGATAATAATTTTCGCTGCGGCGCTCGCCGCAGCGGGGATGTATTTTATGGGGACGAAGGATCAGGCGGCCATATCGCAGGAGATACAGCCTGCGGAAAGCGAGAAACAGGCGGCGTACGTGCGCGTGGAGACAGCGCTGAACGACAAGACCGTCAGGGACAGCATAGTGCAGAACATGTCGATCGAGGCAGTGGACAGAGTGCAGATGACCCCGCGCGTCACTGGCAGGCTCGAACGCCTTCACGTCAAGACCGGAGACACCGTGAAGCGAGGGCAGCTCGTGGCGACGCTCGAACACGAACAGCAGAACGCCCTGATCGGCGCCACGGAGGCCCAGTTGGCGTCATCCAGAGCCGACACGGAGAGGGCGCGGGCGGAGATGATGAACGCGAAGACGAACCTCGACCGCTACGAGAGGCTGGTCAAGGAGGGCTTCAGCACCCAACAGCAATACGACTCGGTGGCGACCGCGCACGCAAGCGCGCTTGCAAGCCACAACGCGGCCAAGGCGAAGGAGCGCCAGGTCGCGGCGGAGCTGGGGCGTGTCAAGTCCTCCCAGCAGGACTACATAATGCACTCCCCCCTCGACGGCACGGTTCTCTCCGACTATTCGCTCACCCCCGGAACCATGATCTCGCAGAACTCGCCGATAGTGGACATCGCAGACCTGCGGAGGCTCAAGGCGACACTGCGCATCCCGGAAGTCAAGATATTCGTCGTAAAACCGGGCATGGACGTGATCCTGAAATTCGACGCGCTTCCGGCAGAGGAATTTCTCGGAAAAGTCACCCGCATCGACCCCTTCGTCGATCCGGCGACCCGCACCTCGGCGGTGGAGATAGAGCTCGACAACGAGGCTATAGGCAACCGTCTGCGCCCCGGCATGTTCGGGCAGGCGTCTATTGTCGAAAGCGAATTTCGCGGCGCGGTACTGCTTCCCGAGGCCGCCGTGCAAAACGGCGAAGGCGGGCAGTATATTTTCGTGGAAGAGGGCGGCACGGCGCGCCGCAGGGACGTCAAAATCGGCCTGAGGCAGGGAAACGAGCTTCAGATCATCGAAGGCGTGGCATCGGGCGACCGCGTGATAGTATTTGGAGGCGCAAACCTGAGCGACGGGGACAGCGTGACCATACAGAACTAAATCCTTCGGGCAGCCACAGCCCACGCGCCCAGGTTTACAAGGCAAGAGGAACGATCTCGGCTTTCAAAAGCGGCTGGAGGGCTTTATATGAAAAAATTCCTGCTCATTCCTGATTCGTTTAAGGGAACGATGAATTCCATGGATTTTTGCCGCATAGCAAAAGAAGTCATCCTTCGCCACCACCCGTCAGCGGAAGTAATTTCCATCCCCGTAGCGGACGGGGGGGAAGGCAGCGTCGATACGTTCATCGCCGCAGTCGGGGGGGAAAAAATATCGGTCCCCGCCAAGGGGCCCTACATGGAGGACATGGAGGGGTTTTACGGCATCATCGATGACGGCGCCACGGCAATAATAGAGATGGCGGCGTGCGCTGGCCTGCCGCTCGTAGGAGACAACCTGCACCCCGAAAAAACGACGACGTTTGGGGTAGGGCAATTGATGGCGGACGCGGCAAAAAGAGGCTGCAAAAAGATAATCATAGGCCTTGGGGGAAGCGCCACCAACGATTTCGGCGCCGGGGCCGCCGCTGCGTGCGGCATCCGTTTCATGGACGGCGGCGGACGGGAATTCATCCCCGTAGGGGAAACCCTGTCTCAAGTTTCGCGCATAGACAAGGGCGGGACGATGCCCGAGCTTGAGGGTATCGAAATAAGCACGATGTGCGACATCGACAATCCTCTGTATGGAACGAGCGGGGCGGCTTTCGTGTTCGCCCCCCAAAAGGGCGCCGACTCGGAAATGGTCGAATTTCTGGACGGGCAGCTCAGGTCAATGTCCGAAATGGTCAAAAGAGAGTTCGGAACTGACGTCTCTAAAATCCCAGGCGCTGGGGCGGCCGGCGGAATGGGCGGGGGCATGGTGGCTTTTTTCGATTCAAAATTGCAGCCCGGGATAGAGATCGTGCTGGACGCGGTAGGGTTCGACGGCTTGCTCGACGGAGCGGATCTCGTGATCAGCGGCGAGGGAAAGTTCGACTCACAGAGCCTGCACGGCAAAGTAGTGATCGGAGTGGCTCGCAGGGCAAAAAAGCGTGGCGTTCCAGTCATAGCGATAGTAGGCGACATCGGAGACGACATAGAGGCAGCATACGACGAAGGGGTAAGCGCGATCTTCAGCATCAACAGGGTCGCGGTGCCGTACAAGGAAGCCAGGCTGCGCAGCAGGAACGACCTGAGCCTCACGATAGACAATCTGATGAGATTCACGAAGCGTTTAGAGGATATTGGAGCTTCGCCCCTCCGATGCACCTCGAAAAAATCACCGCGCGGAGTGGATTGGGACGCGCGATAAACCATTAAATGCGCTATAATTTTATCGAAACCATAAGACTTCTCGAACGAAGGCGGGATTTCGGTGAAAATAGTGATTTTGGACGGATATACGGAAAACCCGGGGGATCTGAGCTGGGAGAGCTTCGAGAGGCTGGGGGAGCTCACTGT
>JAISQC010000186.1 GCA_031274465.1 Synergistaceae bacterium
GCGCCCTGTCGGACGGGGCCTGTCCCACGGAAGGGCTGATGGCGGAGCTGGAGGCAGACTTGAAAGCCGCAGTCGGCGAAATCGCTATTCGCGAAGGAAAGGGCCGGGGCGCGCCTGCCACGGAAGCCCGAGCATTCGACAAAGTTTCCGCGCTGGCGCTCATCGACCGCATCGAGCCTCTTCTTGCGTCGGGAGACGCGAGCGCGCTGGGTTTTGTCGGCGAGATAAGGGAGACGCTGGGGTCTTGCGGCGAAAAATGCGCAGATCTCATTGGGCGAATTGAGGACTTTGATTTTTACCGGGCGCATGAGATACTTGACGAACTCAAAAATTTGGTCGGGGAGCTGGCATGAAGGGCCGGAAACGCCGCACCGACGCGAGCGCGCGTGCCGCCCTCGGATCGCCGTATATAAGCCGATGAAGGGGTGATGTCGTTATGGGGCTAGGGGAGAAGCGAAAAATTTTGGTGGTTGACGACGAAAAATCGAATCTCGCCGTGCTGAATCAGATTTTGTCCATGGAGTACACGGTTTTGACGGCGAGGTCCGGCGAAGAGGCTTTGAAGCGCGTCGAGGCGGACAGCCCTGATTTGATATTGCTTGACATCATCATGCCGGGCATGGACGGTTTCCAGGTGTTGGTAAAGCTCAAAGGCGCCGATCATACCAAAAACATACCTGTCATCGTCATCACCGGGCTGAGCGGCGAAAACAACGAGGAACGCGGGTTTTTCCTCGGGGCGGTGGATTATATCACCAAGCCGTTCAAAAACGCCATAGTCAAGGCAAGGGTGAGGACGCACATGATGATAGTGAACCAGATGCGCACCATAGAGCGCCTCGGGCTAGTGGACCCTCTCACCGACATATCGAACAGGCGGAGCTTCGACGACAGGATAGACGTAGAGTGGCGGCGCTGCACCAGAGAAAACAAGCCCATCTCGTTTCTGATGATGGACATCGATAAATTCAAGACGTACAACGACACTTACGGCCATCCACAGGGAGATATCCTGCTGCAGTCGATGGCGAAGCTGTTTTGCGCTTCGGCGCGGCGTCCGGCTGATATCGTGGCCCGCCTCGGGGGCGAGGAATTCGGCATATTGCTGCCGGAAACCACGCTGGACAACGCCCTGGCGATAGCCGAAAAAATCCGCCAGGACGTCGAGAGCCTTCAAATACCGACATCGGACGGGCAGACAATGACCAGCGCCACGATAAGCATAGGGGTGGCGTCGATCATTCCGGGCGAGACCGACATCATAAGAAATTTTATAGAAAAAGCCGACGAATACCTCTATGCCGCCAAGAACTCCGGAAGAAACAGGGTGTGCTCGGGTAGCGCATAGTCACTGACTTAAAGCTCAACGCCACAGCACATCCCTGTCGATACTCCGTATGTCAGGGGATGCCGTGAGGTTCATTATGTCCCTCAGTTCTTCCGTGATGCCGTCGATGACTTTCGAGACGCCCGGCGCCCCGTCGGCAACGAGTCCGGCCATGACGGCCCTTCCCACAGAGACTGCGGTAGCCCCGAGCGCGAGGGCTTTGAAGGCGTCGGCCCCGCTGCCGATGCAGCAGTCGGCGAAGATGGGTATCCTGCCGCCTATGGCGTCGGCGATTTTAGGAAGGACCATCAGGGGCGGCACGGAGTAGTCGAATACGCTGCCCCCGTGGTGGGAGACCACGATGCCAGCGGCGCCGGCCTCTAGAGCGAGGGTCGCGTCCCTGACGGAGAGTATCCCCTTCAGCACGAAAGGCAGCTTTGTCCCCGCAATCAAGCCCGCTATCTCGTCTATCGTATACCTGCGGACCGGGTGGGTCATGGCATACCCCCTGTTGCGCTTTGGGCCCAAGAAGAAATCGACGTCCATGCCTATGGCCATGGCGCCGAGCTTTTTAGCGGACGCTATCTTCTCCAATACGAGATCGGTGTCGGCGTAAGGCTTGATTATCTTGACGGTTCTGGCGCCGGTGCGGGTCACCGCCTCAAGCTCGCTGTCGTCGCCGATGCCGCACCACATCACCGCGCCGGACACGGCGGCGCCGTGCGCTATCTCCACCATGCCGGACGGCCTTACCTTGTCCATGCCGGACAGCGCAGCCGTCATGATCGGGGTTGGAAACGCCTCGCCGAAGACTTTCATCCTAGTGGACGCGTTGACGCCGTCCAAGACCCTCATCTCGATCAGGAGCGAGTCGATATAGCTGCGCGTTATCTTCTGAGAGTTTCCGGCAACGGCAACGTGCCTGCTGGGAAAACCCTGTTCTTGGAGCTTCCTCTCCCCGTCCGCCAGATAGCCTTCTATCATTTCGCACTCCTCCGTCCGATTTTTGGCATGGGCGCTTCAATCCCGCAGAGATTCTATCTCTTCTAAAGAAAGGCCGGAAATTTTCGAAACAGTCTCAAGGTCAAAGTTGCTATCCAGCATTCTTTTTGCGATTTCGGCCTTGCCTTCAGCTCTGCCTTCAGCCCTGCCTTCAGCCCTGCCTTCAACCGCTGCGGCTTCGATCCTCGCCATCTCGTCCATGAGGGCGAGCTCCCTCGCCTCGTAAAGCATCCGCGCTCTCTCGTCCGCCGATAATTGCTTGAGCCGCCCCACCGCCATCTCCATCTCGGGCGTCTTCGTCGCCAGCATTTCGATCTCCTCCTTCCGTTCGGACCGTATGAGCCTCAGCCAGTTTAACAGCTCGCGCTCTTTGCCGCCCAAGCTATCCCCATCGTCGGGCAGTTTACCGAGTTCAAGCGTGTGAATCTCCATTATGTCGGTGAAAAGAACGCCATGTTCGGCGTCGTAAAGTTTAAATTTATGGTGATACCACTCATCGCCCTTTATCATGTTGTAATTCGCGATGACAACGGTGATGACTTTCTCGATTTGCCCGTAGGATTGCCCGGATACGATTTGCCTCGACAGGTTGCGCCCAGTGGAAAACGCGACGCGCTCCGGCATGAACGGAGTTTTTCGCATCTGGACCTCTATAGAAATCAACTTTCCATTCTTCAACCGCACGCGGACGTCAAGTATCCCAAGTTTGTCTTCCGGCCTGTCCCGCTCAAGATGTGGGTCGATTATCTCCAAGCTCTCGTACTCGTCGGTTGGGATGTCGAGCGCCGCGAGCAGAAAGGCCCTGATTATCCCGACATACCGGTAATCGCCGAACACCATCCTGAATACAATGTCGCTTTTGAGCGGCAGTAGCCCCATTTCCCCGCCGCCCTGTTTTTTTCTTCCTCTCTTTGCCAAGCAAATCCCCCCTGCGCCGGATCGTCGCCTTTAACAGGATTATACAATTTTTTATGCCGAGCCGGTGAATAAATTGACGGATTTCGCCGAAAAGAACATTAATTCAGCATTTCCTTAATCAAAAGAGCGCCCAGCGTGTTTTCCTGCGGGGCGCCCTTTTGATTCAAGCTATTGCATAGTCAGTGACTGTTGGGTCAGATATTTTCTTACAGCTTGTCCTTCGTGAGGACGGTGACGCCCGTGTCTACCGGGTCTTTGCTGACTGCCTTGCCCTCCAGCACCGCGACTGCTGCCTTCATGCCCTCGTAGCCCATGACGTCGGGGTTCTGCGCCATCGTCGCCAGGAGGTATCCGTTCTTTATCAGCTCGCGCAGTGCGTCGCTCTGGTCGAAGCCAACGCCTAGGACCTTGCCGCCAGCTTCCTGGATTGCGTTGCCGACTCCGGTGGATGAGCCTTCGTTCGCCCCAAAGAGGCCGACCACGCCCTGAGTTATGAAGTTGTCGGCTATCTCCTTGCTCTTCACGACGTCGCCCTCTCCGTACTGGGTTTCGAGTATCGTGAACTTGCTGCCCTCGAACGCCGCGCGAAAGCCCTTCTCGCGGGCGACTGTGGACGCGGTGGCGGCGTTGACGTTGACTATTCCGATCTTGCCCTCGCTCGTCCCTGCGGCCTGAAGGGCTTTGAGAAGCTCCGTTCCGGCTGTTTTGCCAGCGGCCTCGTTATTTGTGGTGAACGTAGCCTCTGCCGGGAAATTGGCCGGTGAGTCCACGTAGATGATCTTGACTCCGGCAGCCACTGCTTCCTTCAATGCCTCTGTGACGGCATCGGGGCCGTTCGCCGCCAGCAGTATGGCGTTTGCCCCGCCGGCTACGGCATTGTTGATTATCTCTATTTGCTTGGCGTCGTCCTTGACATCCGGCGCGTTCCAGTTGTAAGTGACGTTGCCCGCCTCTTTGGCCGCTTTCTCAGCGCCCTCGTTGACGCCCGCCCAGTGGCGGTCCATCTGGTCCATCGTGACGAGCGTGACCTTATACGGCGCTGCGGCCGCCACCCCTGCCAACAGCCCCAATACCAACGCCAAAGCCAAAACCAAACGCACTGATTTCATTGCTTGCATCCCTCCCAGTGATTGTCGTCGTTGCTGCGATAATGTTCCCGGCGCATATTGCCGATCCGGCCCTCCTTTCCGTGCGCCGGTATTTCCACGTCCCATGAAGCCGTCAGTCGCTCTTTTTCTTCATCCATTTGCCGTTTCGCACCACGATGTCGAGCAGCACGGATATCACCACTATTATGCCGACCGCGATGTTCCTTATCGCGACAGGCGCGTTCGCCAATATGAGACCGTTCTGCAGCACGCTCCATATGGATGCCCCGATCACGGTCCCGAGCAGCAGGCCTTGCCCGCCGAGGGTGGAAACCCCTCCGATGACGCTCGCGGCCACCGCGTACAGCTCGTAGGTGTTGCCCGAGTCCATCGTCCCAACCCCGCCAGTCGCGCAGGTGATGAAGCCGACGATGCAGCAGCAGAACGAGCTCACCAGGTATGCCGCTGTGACGGTGGCGTTGATGTTGACGCCGGACATGCGGGCCGCGTCGATGTTGCTGCCCACCGCGTAGATATGGCGCCCTATTCTGGTATAAGAGAGGATGAAGTTGAACACGAGCCACATGGCGACCGCTATCCACACAGCGTTGTACACCCCTAAGGACTCGCCGTAATAGAACAGGTTGCGAAAGCCTCTGGCGGCTTCGCCTATGGAATCGGTGTTGTGGTTGTTGTTGACGATTTGGGCGATGCCGCGCGCTATCGTCATGGTGCCCAGCGTGGCGATGAAAGGCGGAAGCGAGCACTTCGCTACGAGCGCGCCGTTCACCAGCCCCACCAGAAGGCAGCATGCCATAGTTATCGCCACCGCCGCCAGCGGGCTGATCCCCTTGGTCATCAGGGTCGCTGATATCATGCAGCTCATTCCGACGACCGAGCCTATGGACAGGTCGATGTTCCCAGTGATCAGCACGTACGACTGGGCTATGCCGATGAGGAGGATCGGGGCGACCTGACGCAGGAGGTTGCGCATGTTCCTGTATGACGTGAAGTTCTCGCTGAGCATGCTGAACACGATGAAAATGATGACAAGCCCTATCGTCACGGTGATCACCTGAGCCATGCCGCGCACGGCGAGCACCTTTTCGAATGGGCCCCTTCTGTCGGTCGAGCTCATACCGCTTTCCCCCGTTCGGCGCCGCCCAAACTCAGTTCCTTTGCCTCGAACTGCGTCGCCTTTTCAAGAATTTTGTTCTGCGTCGCTTCGCCGCTCATGAATTCGCCGGTAATGCGCCCGTCGCACATCACTATTATGCGGTCGGCGAATCCCATCACCTCCGGCATCTCCGACGAGACGAACATGACCCCTATCCCGTTTTTCTTCAGGTCGTTCATGAGGTTGTATATCTCGACCTTCGCGGCGACGTCGATCCCCCTGGTCGGCTCGTCGAATATGACGACCTTCGAGTTTCGAGCGAGCCACTTCCCGACGACGACCTTCTGTTGGTTGCCGCCGGAGAGGCTTCCAGCGTTTATCTCCGGCCCGGACAGTCTTATCGCCAGATTTCTTATGGTGTCGTACACCATGAGCTTTTCTTTTCCGCGGTTGACGAACCCTCCGTCGCAGAGCGAGTCCAGGTTTGGCAGCGATATGTTTTCGCGGACCGACAGCCTGGTGCAAAGCCCGTCCTTCTTGCGGTCCTCAGGGGCGAGCACGACTCCGTGGGATATCGCGTCGGAAGGGCGCCTGATCGATATCTCGCTCCCCTCCAGGTATATATGCCCCGAGTCCTTCGGGTCTATCCCGAAGATGGCCCGCGTCAGCTCGGTGCGGCCAGCCCCCATCAAGCCCGAAATACCGACTATCTCTCCTTCGTACAGGTCGAAAGAGACGTCTTTCACCATTTTGCCGGCGGACAGGTTTTTGACCTCGAAAATTTTTTTGCCGCGCTTGCCCGGGACCCTAGGGAATTTTTCCTTTATCTCGCGGCCCACCATGTGGGAGATTATCTCGTCCATCGTGACGGCGCCGAATTCCGCCGACGTGATGAAACGCCCGTCCCTCATTATCACTACCCTGTCCGCGATGTGTTTTAGCTCGTCCAGCCTGTGCGAGATGTAAACTATCCCGCAGTCGCCCTCGTCGCGCAATTTGCGTATTATGACGAACAGATCCTCTATCTCTTTGGCCGTGAGGGCGCTCGTCGGTTCGTCCATTATGAGTATGCGGGCGTTGGTCGACAGTGCTTTCGCTATTTCGACGAGCTGCTGTTTCGATACGGAGAGGCTGCCCACGATCGCGTCGGGGTCCATGTCGAGGTTCAGCCTTTTGAGTATCCCCGCCGCGCGCGAGCTCATCTCGCGTTTGGCCAACACGCCGTTTTTGACTGTCTCGCGGCCTAGGAAGATGTTTTCCGCCACGGTCAGATGGGAGCACAGGTTCAGCTCCTGGTGTATGATCGATATGCCGAGGTTCTGCGCCTCGCGCGGCGTGAGGTTGCCAACGGGCGCGCCGAAAACTTTGAGCGTCCCGCCGTCGCGGGCGTAAACCCCGCTCAATATCTTAACTAGCGTGGACTTCCCCGCGCCGTTTTCGCCGAGGAGCGCCACGACCTCTCCGGCGCGTACGTCGAAAGACACGTCGTCCAGCACCTTAACCCCGAAGAACGATTTGTCCACGTGCTCGCATTCCGCGAGATACTCTCCCATGCTAATCACCAAATAGTATCGAGATATTTTTTGAGCGCTTCCGCAGCATCGCCCAGCCAAGAAAATTCGCGTTTGCAAGACATTATGAAATCTTATAAAAACGTTTACGATTTTCCAAAGTTATCACCATCGCAAATTTTTGTCAATATCTAAAACTACAGGTTTAAATCACAGGCTCGAAGCCGCAGGTGTGGGAGCGGCGCGGAAGGCGCGGGGTTTTGGGCAGGGTTCTAATGTTTTTGGCCAAGTTTGCTTGAGCATTTGCGGATTTTGTCTTATACTAGAAAAACGTTTTCTATCATTGCCGTGGGGGCACATCGATGTCAAAATACAATATGCGCGACGTGGCGAAGCTTGCCGGTGTCTCCATCGCCACAGTCTCGCACACGATAAACAACACGCGGTCAGTGTCGGAGAGGTCGAAGAGCAAGGTGCTTACGGCGATAGACCAGCTCGGGTACTCGCCCGACGTATTCGCGCGCGGCATGCGCACCGGCAAGAAGAACATAATAGGCTTTATAGTGCCGGATATTTCAAACAAATATTTTGCGACGATAATCGAGCGGGTCGAGGATGTGATCTCGGACAAGGGGTACATCCTGACGATCCTGAACACCAAGGAGGACCCGGCGCGCGAGATAGAGCACGTGAGATACTTGGTGTCCGGCGTCGTTGACGGGCTGCTCATCGCTTCGACCTTGGAGGACATAGGGGATTTGCGCGCAATGCTGCCGGATGGCCTGCCGGTCGTCCTGGTGGACAGGAAAGACGAGTCCGCGAGGTACGACAGCGTGGTGGTTAGCAACTATCAGGCGCTTTATCAGGGAGTGCGGAGGCTGGTCAAGGACGGGCACAGGCGGATAGGGTACGTAGCAGGGATGCCGAGGCTCTCCACGACCAAAGAGCGCCTCGGGGCGTACGTCCAGGCGATGAAGGACTGCTCCGTCCCCCTCGAAGAGGGCTTCGTGCAATACGGCAACTCCATGCAGGAGAGCGCGTATTCTTGCATGGGCGAGCTGATGGGGAAAAATTGCACGGCGATAGCCGTGTCCAACGGGCAGATGTCGCTAGACGCGTTCGAGTACGCGTGCGCCAATGGGCTGGAGATCGGGCGCGACGTCGATCTGCTCTGTTTCAGCGACTTCGACAACACGCTCGTCAAATATTTCCCGATGTACGTCGTCTCGCAGCCGGTGAAAGACTTAGGCTATCTCGCGGGCAAGCAGATACTGGCCCGGATAGAAAACGAGTCTGCCCCGGTGCGCGAAGTTTTGCTGTGCGGGGCTTTTTTCTCGAAAAACGACCCCAAAGAATTCTAAGAAATTAGTGTTTCCCTAATCCCAACAAAGTCCATCTTTCCCGTAAAAAAAGCGGTGTTTTTTTCGCGTGCCGTTCGATGATGCGCACAATTACGTCCATATTTTCCGTCGATGATTCCATCGAAAAACGCGGGCCGAGGGTCTATCATCGTATCCGTCAAAACGCCCACTCAAGGAACCGCTGAATTGATTGACAAAAGAACTGCAAGGCTCTCGCAAAATTTGCGATTCCTTGAATCCATTCGGTTTTGCACCGCTTTAAGTTTCGGGATGGTCCCGGCGGGGCCGGTTGGATGCTGGTGGGCTGTGGAAAGGATGGCGCGTATGAAGAAGTTGTTTGCAGTTGCGTTGTTTTTGGCGGTGGCGCTTGCCGCCGGAGGGACGGCGTTTGCGGCCCCCCGCACCTTCGCGGTGGTGTATCCGATAATAAACCCGTTCTTCGAAGCCACTTCGCGCGGCGCAGAGGACGAGGCGAAAACCCTTGGAGTGGAAGTCCTCATCAAGGGCCCCGACCGTTCCGACGTGCAGCAGCAGATCGAGATAGTGGAGAACCTGATAGCCATGAAGGTAGACGGGTTCGGCATAGGCCCGACCGACTCGAAGGCGCTCACCCCGTTGCTGAACAGGGCTATGGAGCTGGGCATCAAGGTCGTTACTTTCGACACTGACGCCCCCGACAGCAAACGCCTCGGATACATCGGCACGGACAACGTCAAGGCGGGAGAGCACATGGGAGAGGCCTTGGGCGTGGCTCTGGGCGGCAAGGGCAAAGTCCTCGTGAGCCAGGGCATATCCTCGCAGCTCAACCTCGTGCAACGCCTCGAAGGCGTGCAGAAGGTGCTGGCCGAAAAATATCCCGGCATCCAGGTGGTGGACGTGCAGTCGGGCCAGGGCGATCCCAACAAGACGCTCTCGAACATAGAGGACATGGTGAGCGCCCATCCGGATTTCGACGCGCTGATCGGAATGGATTCCTATGCCGGCCCGGCGATGGTCACGGCATGGAAGGCCAAGGGGCTCAAGCAGATAGCCATAACGTTCGACGATCTGCCGGAAGTCATAGGCGGGGTTCGCGACGGGCAGATCTACTCGGCTATCGTCCAGCGCCAGTACGCGTGGGGCGTCAACGTGGTGAACCAGCTCAACATGGCGTGCGACGGCAAGCCCATCCCGGCCAACAGCGACACTGGCACGCTTGAGATAACGAAAGCCAACGTGGACCAATACTACCCCAAATAAGGCGAATTACGTGAAAACCAAGCTGTGGTATCTGAGGCGGTTGACCGAGAGCAGGGAGAGCAGCCTTCTTTTGGTTGTGGTGCTGGTGGGCGCAATTTTCTCCGTAGGCACCAAGACGTTCTTCTCGGTGGAGAACATCCTCAACATCTGCAAGCAGGTCACCCTCGTCACCATGGTTGCCGCTGGGCAGACTTTCATCATCACCTCGGGGGGGATCGACCTGTCGGTCGGCTCCTCCCTCGGTTTGTCCAGCGTCATCATGTCGTGGCTGATAAAAAACGGGGTGTCCCTGCCGATATCGATCCCGGCAGGGATAGTCACCGGCATCGTCTTCGGTTTTTTGAACGGGTTTTTCATAACGCGGCTGCGGCTTCCGCCGTTCATCGTGACTCTCGGCATGGCTTCGGTCGGCCGCGGCCTGCTGCTCATAATAACAAGAGGATACTCAATAGTCATTGATTCACCACTCATTATGTCTCTGGGCAACGACAGGGTAATGGGGATACCGATCATGGCCATGTTCATGCCAGTGGTCGTGGTCGCGGCAGCCCTGCTGCTGGGGCGCACGGTCTTCGGCAACCACGTCAAGGCGGTCGGCGGCAACGAGCTTGCCACAAGGCTATGCGGCATCAACGTGGACTGGCTCAAGATAAAGATATACACGCTCGCCGGCCTCTTCTGCGGCATCGCCGGAGTCATAATGACGGGGCGCCTCAACGGCGGCAACCCCAACGCGGGCCTCAACTTCGACATGGACACCATAGGCGCCGTGGTCATAGGCGGCACGAGCATGCAGGGCGGGTCAGGCACGATCATCGGCACGATGCTGGGCGCCGTCCTCATGGGCATGATCCGCAACGGGCTGGTCCTGTGGAACGTCAACATGTACTGGACCACGGTCACGACGGGGGCGATCATAATCGTCGTCTGCGCGGTGGACAGCTTCACTTCGAGGCAAAAGGACAAAGCGTAAGGGCATGTCGCGCGGCGAAACGATACTCAGCATGAAGGATATATCGAAGGCGTTCCCGGGAGTGCAGGCCCTCTCGGGCGTCTCCTTCGATCTTCGCAGGGGGGAGATACACGGCATATGCGGAGAGAACGGCGCCGGAAAGACCACGCTGATGAAGGTGCTCGGGGGCATCAACGCCCCCGATTCGGGCGTCGTTGAGATTCACGGCAAACCCGTCCTCATAGCGGACCCATACGAGTCGATAAGACACCGCATCAGCGTCATCTATCAGGAATTCAACCTCGTCCCGACGCTTAGCGTGGCAGAGAACATATATCTTGGCAAGGAGCCCCGGGGCGGCTTGCTTGGGGCGTCCCCGAAGCGCGAGGAAATGGCGCGCGGGGCAGGGGCGATAATGTCGCGCCTCGGGATGCCGGGCCTCGACTGCCGCCAGCTCGTTAAAAATTTGAGCATAGCGGAGCAGGAGCTGGTCGAGATCGGCAAGGCCCTACTGAACGACGCCGAAATACTGATAATGGACGAGCCGACCGCCGTGCTAACCCCGCGCGAGACGGAAGCCCTGTTCGGCGTCGTCCGCAGCCTCGCGGGCGACGGCATGTCGGTGATCTACATATCCCACCGCCTCGAAGAGGTCACGTCCATGTGCGACCGAATAACCGTGCTGCGCGACGGCAGGCTCATAACCGTGCTGGACAACGGGCGGCGCGGCGTCACAAAGGATGTTCTGGTAAGCCATATGGTGGGGCGCGACCTCGGAAATTTTTATTCCAGAAGCGCCTGCCACGCGCAAGAGCAGGTCCTTCTGGAAGTTCGCGGGCTGTCGCTCAAAGGTAAGTTCAAAGACATCAGCTTCAAGCTCCGCAAGGGGGAGGTGCTCGGGTTCGCGGGGCTCATCGGCGCGGGTCGCACCGAGGTTGTCAAGTCGATATTCGGCTTTCCTCCGCCGGACACAGGGGAAATTTATCTGGAGGGCGCGCTCGTCGAAAACAAAAGCGCCGAAGGGGCGATAAAAAATGGGTTCGGTTTCGTCCCGGAGGACAGGAAAAAGGAGGGGCTGGTGCTGGGCATGTCCCTCGGCGACAACATAGCCCTGCCGAACGCGGAAATGGTTTCCACGCGCGGATGGATGGACCCCAAGCGGCAGGGCGCTCTTTCGGCCCGTTTTTTCGAGAGCATGTCGATTCA